>JACRAA010000061.1 GCA_016213595.1 Actinomycetota bacterium
CTATCATCGCCGGATGGGCGATGTCGTGTGGCTGCGGCGCGACCTGCGGCGCTCCGACCTCCCCACCCTCGCCCGTGCCGCGGACGCCGGACCCGTGACAGTGGCGTTCGTCATCGACCCGGCACTGTGGGACCCGTCCGCAACGACACCGCGTCGACGGTGGCTCGCCGCCACCCTCCTGTCGCTGCGTGAGACGTACGAGGGACGCCTGACGCTGCGGATCGGCGACCCGGCCGGCGCGGTCCCCGCGCTCGCGGGTGAGGTCGGGGCGGACGCGGTCCACGTCTCGGCGGAGACGGAGCCCGACGGTGCCGGCCGCGACCGGCGAGTGGAGCAGGCTCTGGGCGACGTCCCCCTGGTACGGACCGGGAGCCTGTACGCGGTGACGCCCGGCCGGGTGCGCAAGCCGAACGGTGAGGACTACCGGATGTTCAGCGCCTTCTTCGCGGCATGGCGGAACCACGGCTGGCGCGCGCCGGCGACCGAGCCGGTCGGGCTGCGCCTGGACGAGGACCGGAGCGAGGAGGGTGCCTGGGGCCTCGTCGCCGCTGCCGCGGAAGGCGCACGCCCTGCCCTGCCGCCGGTGGGGGAGGAGGCCGCCCTCTCGGCGTGGCAGGCGTTCCTTGAGACAGGGCTCGAGCGGTACGACATTGACCGCGACCGGCCCGACCTCGAGGCGACCTCGCGGATGTCGGTGTACCTGAAGCTCGGCGTGGTGCACCCGCGCACGCTCCTCGCGGACGTGGCCGAGCGGTACGGCGCGGGCGCGGAGCGGTTCGTCACCGAGCTCGCGTGGCGCGAGTTCTACGCCGACGTGCTGCACCGGCGCCCGGACAGCGCGTGGCAGGACCTGAGGGCCGACCTGGCCTCGATGGCGTACGACGACGCACCGGAGCTCGTCGACGCCTGGCGCGAGGGCCGTACCGGCGTGCCGCTCGTCGACGCGGGCATGCGCCAGCTGCTGGCGACCGGCTGGATGCACAACCGGGTGCGCATGGTCGCGGCGAGCTTCCTCGTCAAGCACCTGCACACCCGGTGGCAGGTGGGCGCGCAGCACTTCCTGGACCACCTCGTCGACGCCGACCTGGCCTCGAACCAGCACGGCTGGCAGTGGGTCGCGGGCACCGGCACCGACGCCGCGCCGTTCATCCGGGTCTTCAACCCGGTGGCGCAGGGGGAGCGGTTCGACCCGGACGCCACGTACATCCGGCGGTACCTGCCGGAGCTGGCCGCTCTCGCGCCCGGCCAGGCCCATCGTCCCTGGACCGTGGACCCGCAGGAACGGGCGGGCTACCCCGACCCGGTCGTCGACCTCGCGGCTGAGCGGCGGGAGGCGCTGACCAGACACCGGACGACCCGCGCCCAGCTGTGACTTCTGACCACACAGGGATCCAGGGTCTGGATCTGCCCCCGTGCGGCGCCGTACTGTTTCGGCACTGTACGTGCTCGATGAGGAGGACCAGCCACCATGACGGAAGCCCCGGACCTGCCGGCCGACATCATCTCTCCCGACCCGAAGACTGCGGCCGAGTACCGCATCCCCGACTGGGACGAGGTGGCCGGCCCTGCAGCGGACTTCAGGACCTTCTGGGCGGACCGGGCGAAGGAGCTGGAGTGGTACGAGCCGTGGCACACCGTGCTCGACGACTCGAAGGCCCCCTTCTACTCCTGGTTCGCGGGCGGCAAGGTCAACATCGTCCACAACTGCGTCGACCGCTGGCTCGAGGGCCCGCACCGCAACAAGCTGGCGCTGATCTGGGTCTCCGAGGACGGGCAGGAGACGCGCACCTTCTCGTACTACTCGCTGAACCGCGAGGTCATGACCTGGGCGAACGTCCTCAAGGCCATGGGCGTCAGCAAGGGTGACCGGGTCACGATCTACCTGCCCCGCATCCCCGAGATCGTGTTCGCGATGCTCGCGTGCGCGAAGCTGGGGGCGATCCACTCGGTGGTGTTCGCCGGCTTCTCGTCCGACGCCCTCAAGGAGCGGATCCTCGACTCGGAGTCCAACCTCGTCATCACGGCCGACGGCTCGTGGGTGAACGGCAAGGTGTTCGAGCTCAAGAAGATCGTCGACGAGGCCGTACGGCACGCGCCGACCGTCGAGAACGTGGTCGTCGTGCGTCGTACGCACACCGATGTCGTCATGGACCCCCTGCGGGACCACTGGTTCGCAGACCTCGAGACGCTGCCCATCGCGAAGGGGCAGTGCGCCACCGAGGTGCTCGACGCCGAGGACCCGCTGTACATCCTGTACACGTCCGGCTCGACCGGCCGGCCGAAGGCGATCCTGCACACCCACGGCGGGTACATGGTCGGCACGTACGCGACGCTGCGGTACGTGTTCGACCTCCGCGACGAGGACCGCTGGTGGTGCACGGCCGATCCCGGATGGGTGACCGGCCACTCGTACCTCGTGTACGGACCGCTGCTCAACGGCGCGACGAGCTTCATGTACGAGGGCGGGCCGACCTATCCGTACCCGAACCGGTGGTGGCAGCTCATCGAGTACTACGGGATCAACGTGCTCTACACAGCACCGACGGCGATCCGCAGCCTGATGCGCTTCGGCGAGGCCTGGCCGAACCGCCACGACCTGTCGTCGCTGCGGCTGCTGGGGTCGGTCGGCGAGCCGATCAACCCCGAGGCCTGGCACTGGTACCACCGGGTGATCGGGAAGGGCCGCTGCCCGATCATGGACACGTGGTGGCAGACCGAGACCGGCGCCTTCCAGATCACGCCCGTCCCCAGCATGGCCCTCAAGCCCGGGTCGGGGGGCAAGCCGTTCTTCGGTCAGGAGGCGGAGGTGCTCGACGAGAAGGGCAACCCCGTCCCTGACGGCCAGGAGGGCTTCCTCGTCCTCAAGAACCCCTGGCCGGCGATGATGCGCACGCTGTACAAGGACCCGGACCGGTACGTGAGCACCTACTGGTCGACGTACCCCGGCAAGTACCTGACCGGCGACTCCGCACGCAGGGACGCCGACGGGTACTTCTGGGTCATCGGCCGTACGGACGACGTCATCAAGGTCTCCGGCCACCGGCTCGGGACCGCAGAGGTCGAGAGCGCCTTCGTCAGCCATCCGGCCGTCGCCGAGGCTGCAGCGATCGGGCTGCCCCACGAGGTGAAGGGCAACGCGATCCACGCGTACGTCGTGCTGCGCGTCGGCTACGAGCCGAGCGAGGACCTGGAGGACGAGCTGCGCCAGCACATCTCGGCGCACCTGTCACCGATCGCGAAGCCCGACCAGATCGAGTTCGTCGCGGCCCTGCCCAAGACGCGCTCCGGCAAGATCATGCGTCGGCTGCTGAAGGCGCGCGCCCTCGGCCAGCCGGAGGGAGACACGACGACGCTGGACGAGGGCTGAGGCGCCTCCTCAGCGCCTCACCGCCCCGATCCGTGCCACGGCCTCGCAGATGATCGTCGGCGAGGTCGCGAGGTTGATGCGCACCCACTGGCCCGCGTCACCCGCGTAGTCGGTGCCCGGGTTGAAGGCCACCCGGCCACGGCTCCGCAGTGTCGTGGCAGGGTGCTCGAGACCGAGCGGTGACGCGTCGACCCAGGCGAGGTACGTGCCCTGGCTCGGCGTGTACGTGAGGCCGACCCCGGGGAGCAGCGAGGCGAGCAGCACCTTGTTCGCCGCGATCTCCCGGTTGAGCTGGGCCAGCCAGTCCCGGTCGTTGTCGAGGCCGGCGGCCTGCAGCAGCAGGCCGAGGTGGCTGGAGCCGGCGCGGACCTCGTACGGCAGCTTCCACAGCGCGGCGACCCGCTCGCTGCCTGCGATGAGGAGCCCGGCCTTGAGCGCCGCCAGGTTGAACGCCTTCGACGCGGACGTCACGACGAACCCGTTCTCGCTGCCCGGGACCGACAGGTACGAGGTGAACGTGGCCTCCGGCGCCACGAGCGCGCCGTGGATCTCGTCGCTGATGACCACGACGTCGTGGCGATGGGCCAGACGCGCGACGCTCTCGAGCTCCTCGGGCGTGTGGACGGTGCCGTGGGGGTTGTGGGGGTTGCACAGCAGATAGCCGGCCACGTCGTCGCGGGCGAACGCCGCCTCCAGCGCGTCGAGGTCCAGACGGCCCTCCGGGGTGAGGACGGCCTCGACGAGGTGTCGCTCACCCACCGCGCCGGAGACCCGGAACGGCGGGTAGATCGGCGTGTTGATGACGATGCCGGCGCCGGCCGGCGTGAACGCGTCGACGAGGACTGCCATCCCCGAGACCACGTCGGCGCAGGGCATGAGCTTGGCGGCCTCGAGGGTCAAGCCCCAGGTGTCGGCGGCGAAGGAGGCGAACGCGCGGGGGAGTGACTCGTACCCCGGGTAGCCGAGGTCTCCGATCTCGAGGACGTGCTGCATGGCCCGCGTGACCCCCGGGGACGGCAGGACGTCCATCTCGGCGACCCAGAGCGGCAGGACGTCCGGCCCGAACCGGGTCCACTTCATGGAGGTCCGCTGCCGGAGCACGTCGAGGTCGATGTCGAGGATGGCCATGACGCCGGAGCCTATATGGGGTCAGGCCGGAGCCCCTGTCAGCGGCTCACGCGAGGACGTGGGGCGGCGCGAACCCCGATCCGACGACCGGGCCCGGGTCCGCGCCGAGGACCGACGTGAGGAGCTCGGAGTACAGCGACCTGAAGTCCTGGGACGCCTTGAGGTCGCCCTGGTCGAGGTCGGTGAGCGAGGGCTGGTCGCCGTGGAAGCCGGGCTTCACCCGGTCGGAGACGATCAGGACGTCACCCGCGGTGCCATGGTCCGTACCCTCCGAGGCGTTCGCCTTCACCCGGCGGCCGAACTCGCTGTACGCGACGAGGACGACGTCCCCGGCACGGGGGCTGCCGGACATGGCCGTACGGAACTCGCTCACGGCGCTGTCGAACATCCTCAGCAGCTGCTCCTGGGTGGCCTTCTCGCCCGCATGCGTGTCGAAGCCCCCCATGGACACGGTGTAGCAGCGGGTCGGAGCGCCGAGCCGGATGCAGGCGGCCACCGTGAGGAGCTGGCTCTTCAGCGAGCCGTCGTCGGTGACCTGGTCCGGGAGCGACACCTCGCCGATGTGGGTGACGACCTCGTCACGCACCTTCCCGACCGCTGCGTACGAGGAGGAGACCATGCGCTGGGCGGTCGTGTCGGAGCTGTCGGGCGCGGCCAACGCCGCCAGC
>JACRAA010000023.1 GCA_016213595.1 Actinomycetota bacterium
AAGACCTGATGTTCCGAGACGAAGCTGTTCCATGGGGGTCAGACTAACGAGGATGGTCGGACCAACGAGCGCGGTTCAGGCTCGCCGGAGTCCTTGCAGGACCGCGACGAGGGCCGCCCGGTCGCGTTGGGTCGTGCCGCTGGCGGGTGTCGTGACCGCGACGATCTGTACGACGCGGCCGGCGACGGGGACGAGCGCCACCTCGTCCGTGCCCATGTAGCAGCTGGTGGTGCACTCCGAGTACTGGTTGGAGAACACGGTCGCCGGCCCGAGCGGCGTACTGACCTGGTCCGTACGGGCACCTGCCGGCACCGACGGGTAGAAGCCGTGGTTGCCGTTCTCGGGGGTTCCGTCCGTGGCCGTGCAGCCCTGCCGCAGGACGAATGCCTGGAACTCGCCCGAGGAGGTGTGCAGCCGGTACAGCGAGCCCGCGCACGTCGGGTCGGGTGAGTCGATGGTCGTGGCCGTACCGAGGACGGACAGTCGGATGGCATCCGCGAGGCCGACGACGACCTCACCTCCGGTGGTCGTGACCGGCTGCGGGACCGTGTGCGTACAGCCCGCGAGTGCGAGTGCCGCGAGGACGACCGCCGTCCACCTCATGTGGAGATGCTAGGCGCCCTGCCCTAGGCAGGGGAACAGCTCGACGGCTGCTCATGCGGCGTCCGTATCAGGCGGCGTTGATGAGGTCGATGCCCCGCGGGACGTACGGGGTGCAGTGGAGCCGCTTCATGCCCGCGCCGTGCGGGGTCCGGTTGGCCTTGCGACCGTTGCACGTCTTGCACGCGGCCACGCAGTTGAGCCACGAGTTCGCACCACCCTGCGACTTGGGTCGGAGATGGTCGACTGTCGTCGCGTAGCCTCCGCAGAACGCACAGGTGCGGCGGTCGCGGGCGAGGACGCCCGGCTTGGAGAAGCCCGCCGGCTTGTACAGCCAGGTGGTCGCCACGAACCGCACGAGCCGGATGACGCGGGGTCGCGGGAACGGGCCGAACGTCAGGACCCCGTCCTGCTCCTCGACTGTTGCCACGCCGCGTACGAGCATGCCGATCGCGTGGCGGAACGTGACGCCACCGAGCGGTTCGTACGACGCGTTGAGCAGCACCACATGGCCCATCGAGCTTCCTCCTTTCCGCTGGCTGCGGAATCAGGCTGACCTTGGGCAGATTCTGACGGCTGAGGCGGCCCTGCGCCAGCACCTCGGCCCGTCCGGCCAGATGTCGAGAATGTCATCCCTGAATACCAGGTGAATCGGTTGAACCCCAGGTCTAGGCTGCCGAGAGGCGCACGAAGAGTGCCGACTCCCCCACCACGTGAAGGAAGATCGCATGCGTTCCGGACCCATGAGCGCCCGAGAGCGCGTACGGGTCCTGTACGGCGACAGTCTTACCCGGCATCCGGCGCTGCGACCGCCGCCCACGCGTCGGGTGCCCCTGACGTCCCTGTTGCGGTTCACGCCGTACATCCGCCCGTACCGGGGCCGGTTCCTCGTGATGTTCCTCGCGGCACTGGGCGGAACGGGAATCTCGATCGTCATCCCCCTGGTCACCCGCCAGCTGATCGACGGACCGATCGCCGCCGGGGACCGGCAGGGAGTCTTCGCCCTCGGTGCGGTCGCCCTGGCGCTCGGCCTGGTCGAGGGCGGTCTCGCGTTCCTCAGGCGCTGGGTGATGGCGATCGCGACTCTCGGCTCGGAGACGGGTGTGCGGCTCGATATGTACGCGAAGCTGCAGCGCCTGCCGTGGGGGTTCCACGCGAGGTGGGAGTCGGGCCAGCTGCTGAGCCGGATCATGAACGACCTGTCGACGATGCGGCGCTTCATCGGCTTCGGCCTGCTCATGATCGTGATGAACCTGCTCCAGATCGTGGTGGTCACGTCGTTGCTGCTGCGCCTGTACTGGCCGATGGGGCTCGTCGTCGGCGTGGCCGCGGTGCCCGTCGTGCTGGTGTGCCTCGTCAACGAGCGGGTGTACACGCGGCTGTCACGCGGCATCCAGGACCAGACCGGCGACGTGGCCAGCAGCGTCGAGGAGGCGATGCAGTCCGTCCGCGTCATCAAGGCGTTCGGTCGCGCCGGGCTCGTGTACGACCAGTTCGACCGGCGGGCCAGGGTGCTGTACGCGACGAGCATGGAGCGGGTGTCGAACACCAGCAAGTTCTGGACCTTCCTCGAGGTCATCCCCGGTCTCGCGCTGGTGGCCGTACTGACGATCGGCGCGCTCGCCGCGGCCCAGCACCACCTGACCCTCGGCACGCTCGTGGCGTTCATCACGATGATGCTCTCGCTGATCTGGCCCGTCGCCGCGCTCGGCTTCCTGCTCTCGATGACCCAGGACGCGATGACGGCAGCCGACCGCGTGACGGAGATCTTCGACGCCCCGGAGTCGATCGCGGACGGTCCGCTGCACCTCGAACAGCCGCAGGGGGAGGTGGTGTTCGACAACGTCTCGTACCGCTTCCCGGACTCCGAGGAGGACGTCCTCCACGGGCTCAACCTGCACGTACGGGCGGGCGAGACGATCGGGATCGTCGGCGGTACCGGCTCCGGCAAGACGGTGCTGACGTCACTCGTCGCCCGGCTCGTCGACGTCACGCAAGGGCGCATCACCATCGACGACGTCGACATCCGCGACCTCAAGGTCGCCAACCTGCGCGGGATCGTGGCCACCGCCTTCGAGGACCCCACCCTGTTCTCGATGTCGGTGCGCGAGAACCTGACGCTGGGCCGGCCCGACGCGACCGAGGAGGAGGTCGCGGACGCGCTGGAGACCGCGCAGGCAGGCTTCGTGCACGAGCTGCCCTGGGGGCTCGACACGCGGATCGGCGAGCAGGGCATGAGCCTGTCGGGCGGGCAGCGGCAGCGGTTGGCGCTGGCTCGCGCGATCCTCGTCAAGCCCCGGGTGCTGGTGCTCGACGACACCCTCTCGGCTCTGGACATCCACACCGAGGCCCTCGTCGAGGAGGCCCTGAAGCGGGTGCTCGTCGGTGTGACGGGTCTCGTGGTCGCACACCGCGCCTCCACGGTCATGCTCGCGGACCGGGTGGCGCTGCTGCAGAACGGCACCATCACGCACATCGGGACGCACAGCGAACTGCTGGCGACGGTGCCCGAGTACCGCGACCTGCTCAGCGCGTCGTTCGACGCCGAGTCCGAGCTCGACGAGCTGGAGCGGGAGGTGGCCCAGTGACCGCGGAGGAAGCCTCCGTCGAGGAGGACGAGAGGGACTCCCTCGCGCAGGACGAGTCACCCTCACTCGAGGAGGACGTGGAGCCCGGCGACCGGGACGAGGAGTCCGGTGACCAGGACCGGCAGTCGGTCGACCACAGCGACGAGACCGCCCGCGACCTCGAGTGGCGCGGCGTTGCGGCGGAGCAGCGCGATGCGCTCAGCGAGCGGGCCGGGATCAAGCTGGCGGCGCGCAGCCGGGCGCTGCTCGGCGACCTGCTCCGTCCGTACCGGATCTCGATCGGCCTGCTCGTGGTGGCCGTCGTGCTGGAGAACCTGGCACGCCTCGCCGCGCCCTACCTCGTACAGCGCGGTATCGACTTCGGGGTGCCGCCGCTGCTCGCCGGCGGGTCGGCCGCGACGCTGGTCGAGGTCGTCGCGCTCATGGTCGTCGCCGTCGGCGTCCAGACCGTCACCCGCGTCTACTTCCTGCGACTCTCCGGCCGGGTCGGGCAGGAGGTGCTGCTCGAGCTGCGTCGGCGCGTGTTCCGGAAGTTCCTCCGGCTCGACGTGGCCTTCCACGACTCGTACACGTCGGGCCGTGCCGTCTCCAGGCTGACCTCGGACATGGACGCGATCGCCGAGCTGCTGCAGGGCGGCTTCGACGGGCTCGTCAACGCGGTCCTGTCGATCGTCGGCGTCTCGGTCATGCTGCTGGTGCTCGACTGGCGGCTGGGGCTGATGTGCCTCGCCACCATGGGGTTCGTCGTGCTGCTGCTGCGGTGGTTCCGCCGGGAGTCTGCGACGAACTACCGTGCGGTCCGCGAGGCGTCGGCCATGGTGATCGTGCAGTTCGTCGAGACGATGACCGGCATCAAGGCCGTGCAGGCGTACCGGCGTGAGCCGCGCAACCAGGAGCTCTTCCTGGGGCTGGCGGACCGGTTCCGGGCCATCAACGTACGGACGTTCCGGCTGTTCGCCGTCTTCCAGCCCGGCATCCGCATCATCGGCAACACGGCGACAGGTGTCGTCCTGCTCGTCGGCGGCCTGTTCGTGCTGGACCACTCCATGACCGTCGGGGTGCTGGCCGCGTTCCTGCTGTACCTGCGGCAGTTCTTCGAGCCGATGCAGGACATCTCGCAGTTCTACAACTCCTTCCAGTCGGCGATCTCGGCGCTCGAGAAGCTGTCGGGGGTGCTCGAGCAGGAGGACGGCGTGCCGGAGCCGAGCGAGCCTGTACCGCTGCCTCAGGCGAGCGGCGCGCTCGACCTCGACGAGGTGCAGTTCTCGTACGTGCCCGGCGTGCCGGTCCTCCCCAGCCTGGACCTCCACGTGCCGGCCGGGCAGACCGTGGCCCTCGTCGGCACGACCGGCGCGGGGAAGACGACGATCGCGAAGCTCATCTCGCGCTTCTACGACCCGACGAGCGGGATGGTACGGCTCGACGGGGTCGACCTCCGGGAGGTCAGCGACGACGACCTGCGGCGGGCGGTGACCATGGTGACCCAGGAGAACGTCGTCTTCGCCGGCACGATCGCCGACAACATCGCGTTCGGCAAGCCGGGCGCCTCACGCGAGGAGATCGAGGCGGCCGCGCGAGTCGTCGGAGCCAACACCTTCATCGAGGCGCTGCCCGACACGTACGACACGGACGTCGCCAAGCGCGGCGGTCGTCTCTCCGCCGGCCAGAGGCAGCTGCTCGTGTTCGCCCGGGCCGTCCTGGCGGACCCGCGGGTGCTGATCCTCGACGAGGCGACGTCGTCGCTCGACGTCCCGTCGGAGCGGGCCGTACAGAGGGCGCTGCAGACGCTGCTCTCGGACCGTACGGCGGTCATCATCGCCCACCGGCTGTCGACCGTGGAGATCGCCGACCGCATCCTCGTGCTCGAGCACGGCCGGATCATCGAGGACGGTACCCCTGCTGAGCTCCTCGCCCGGGGCGGTCACTACGCCGACCTCCACTCCTCGTGGATCAGCTCCCTGGCCTGAGCCGTACGGGGTCGGAGCGGATCCCTACTCAGCCTCGGGATCCGGCTGGTGGATGCCGAAGACGTTGTTCTCGGTGTCGTGGAAGTAGCCCTGCCACGCCATCTTGGCGAGTGCGTGCTTCGGCAGGGCAACGCTTCCGCCGGCCCTCTCGATCCCGGCAGCGGTGGCGTCGAAGTCCTCGACCTGGACGGTCAGCACAGCACCGGCAATCGGACCCCCGACGGGCATGTTCTCGCCCTGCCGCTGCATGATTGCCCCGTTGATGCCGGGCTCGCCCTCCTCGCCGGTGACCAGCCCGAAGTAGGGGCTGCCGGTGAAGGAGCTCCAGTCCTCCACCTTCCAGCCGAAGACGTCCCGGTAGAACGCGACCGCCCGGTCGACATCGGCGGCGTGGATCTCGAAGTGCACGACACGTGGCATGAGTCCTCCTCAGGATCGGCTGGGCCACCAAGGTAACCCTGGCTGCTTCCGCGAGGGAACGCCCTCGGACCCTGACTTCAGTCCGAGAGGGTGGCTCCCAGATGAGCGGCCATCGCCGGAGCGAGGTCGAGCACCTGACCGGGGCTGAGGACGACTCCGCGCAGGGACCCGAGCCCGTCGACACGTTGCAGGGAGGACGTGCTGAGGTCGGTCGAGGCCAGCCGGTTGTTGTGGAGCTCGACGGTCCCGATGCTGCAGTCCGAGAGCCGAAGGCTCGTCCCTGTGGCGTCCGTGAGCGACACCTCGCCGACCTGGACGCGGGTGAGGACGACCTCCCGGATCGTCGAGCCTCGCAGGTTGAGGTAGTCGATCTTCGCGTCGGTGATCCTCAGCCGCAGCAGGGTGGAGCTCGACAGGTCGAGGAGACCGAAGCGGGAGTCGCGGATCTCCGAGTCGCGCCAGGACGAGTGGGGCGAGGTGAGGGCGCTCGCCGCTGTCCGTGCCCACGTGGAGTCCACGACGTGAAGCCCGGTCAGCCGCGCCTCGTCCATGCGGCAGTCCTCGAGCCGGCACTCGAGCATCCGTACGTCACCGGCCCGTACGCCGCTGAAGTCCGCCCCTGAGAGCTGCTCGCCGTCGAGGTCGGATCCTGTACGAAGCGTCGTCACTGCCACGCCTGCACGCTAGCCCACGCGAGCAGTCTCGATGCGACAGCCCGACACCGCGTCTGCTAGCCTTCTGCAGCGCCGCAAGCGGTCCCCCGTAGCTCAATTGGCAGAGCATTCGACTGTTAATCGAAGGGTTACTGGTTCGAGTCCAGTCGGGGGAGCCACCAGCGAAAGCCGGTCTGACTAGGGAGAATACCCCCGTCAGGGCGGCTTCTTTGTTCCTGTTGCATCCCTGATGCATCCTTCGTTCGCTCACGTAAGCCCAGCCGAGCAGCTCTCCCTGCCCGCATCCGGTCGGCTGGGGGCCGCCGCGCAAGGCGCGGACTCCGGATTGCCTAGTTCAGCGCGAGGCGACCACCAGCCCGCTGTCAGTCGATGGCCAAGGAAGACTCGAGTCCCAGCCAGCTGGACACGGGCGTAGCCTGCGGGAGACATGTGCACCGTGGTGATTCGCGTCCCGGAACCCGGCCGCGGCCCTGTGAGGGTTCTGGCCGTCCGCGACGAGGATCCACAGCGCGCCTGGCGGACCTTGGGCGCATGGTGGCCGGACCGGCCAGGGATCCGTGGGGTGATGGACGAGCTCGCGGGAGGAGCCTGGCTGGCAACGGATCACTCGACCCTCGCCGTCCTGCTCAACCGCGCCGGCGGAGCCGACGGCCCTGTCCTGACATCTCGTGGCGCCCTCGTGCTGGATGCCGTGGACCGACGACCACTCCCTGATCCGTTGACGACTCTGGGGTTCAACCTCGTCCAGGTCACTGCAACGGGCGCCAGAGTCGTCTCGTGGGAGGGTGGCGCGCCCAGCGTGGTCGAGCTGCCGCCCGGGACGCACATCATCGCGCACGACGACCTGGACGACCCGAGGACGGCACGCATCGCCGCGTGGCGCGACGCCTTCACAGCAGCCTCCACCAGTGCTGAGACCGACGGCCACTGGTGGGGCGAATGGCTGGCGGTTCTGGCCCGGTCCTCCCAGCTCGACCCCACCGACGACCGCGCCATCATCCGCGACAACCGCCCCCACGGCTATCCCACCCTGTCGCTGCTCGTCAGCGTCGCGTCGCTGACCAGCGAGGGCGTAGAGGTCAGGATGGCAGCTCTCGACGAACCTGGCCGCTGGAACGACCTCACCCTCTAGGTGCGCGCCCGTTGGGGGTAGCCACGGGAGGGAAGTCAGGGACGATCGCGCGCAGCTGCACGGCACTGCTCACCCATGTCGGCGTCAACGCCTGGTGGCTGCTCCCCATCCTCGCTGGGCCCCAGCCCTGCTCTAGTCACGGGAGTGGCCAATCTCACTGACTAGCGCTCTGAAGGGCCAGGTTCTCCGGGCCTCGACAGATTGGTGATCTCATGCGCTGAAAGGAATACCACCGAGACCTCGTCAACCTTGGTGGATCGACGAGACCTCATCTCGCTGCGGCCGTCTTGAGCCCTTGCCCAACGTCTCAAAAGAGTTGGTGAGGTCGGCGATCGATTTCGAGATGAGCTGGGCCAGGGGGCCGTGAACTCCTCGGCCATCGAGAACGACGTTCCGAGCGGGAGCCGGTGCAGGTCGTAGGCGGAGACCTCTGAACCGACCGAACGGATACGGTGCGACCAGGTCAGGGACTCCGGGGCCGGCATGGAGGCGGCCCGAAGGCTGAGCGTGCCTCGGGGCCGGCGATGTGCACAGGCTTGATGGGACCGCCCGTCGACATCTCGCCCTCGATGCGGAGCACAGCCGGGTTCCAGTCGTGGTAGCTGAACGCGTCGCTGGGCTGAGCCCCGACCATTCGGGGGGTCTGGATCTGTCGGGAGGCCGTTTAGGACATCGAGACCATCTCAGATGGCTCGCATGCGGTTGTTGCGCGGGCCGTGCTCGACCTCAGCGAGGCCCAAGGCCTCCAGAACCGGGGGTACGTAACTGGCGAACCGACCCCGCAGGCCCTTCTTGATCCCGTACCAGCCCCCCACTGGATTATCTGTCGAACGACCCCAGGCCTCCACCGTCCCGTCGACGGCCGGCTTCTGCTCGTCCGCGTTGCCCAAAGCCATCCAGTCGCCGTGAGCGACCAGCATGGAATGCAGGTCCTCAATGCAGGACAAGTGATACCGCAGCAGCGTCTTGCCCACCTGCACCACGAGGGCGGGCGGATCCGCGTCCGCATCCCGGTACGCCTCGAACGAACTCGTACCTGGCGGGGTGGTCATCCGCCACGGGTCGCGCGGGGTGCCCGTGCCTTCGATGTCGTCAACAGTCATGGGCACACTGTGGCAGGACGAACCGGACATCTAGTGTCAGGTTCGATCGTAAGATTTCCAGGTGCGAGCGTCTCGGATTGTCGACATGTTGTTGCTCCTGCAGCGTCGTGGGCGCCTGACCGCTCGCGAGCTGGCCACAACGCTCGAGGTCAGCCAACGCACCGTCCTTCGCGACGTCGAGGCACTCAGCGAAGCAGGCGTGCCCATCTATGCCAACCGTGGCTCTGGCGGCGGGGTCCAGCTCATGGACGGGTTCCACACTCGCCTGACGGGCCTGACGGGCGACGAGGCCAACGCCCTCTTCCTTGCTGGCCAGCCACAGGTTGCGCACCGGCTGGGCCTTGATGTCGCAGCCAGAAGCGCCCGGCACAAGCTGAGCAGCGCCATCCCAGCGACGCTTGCCGCCGAGGCGGACAGCCTGTTCACCTGGTTCGTGCACGACCCCGATCCGTGGGGCGGACATCGGATCCCCCACGGCGAGCTACGCCGCATCGCCGGCAGCATCCGGACACACCGACGAGTCGAACTCCACCTGGCCGATGCGGCACCGGTCACCGTCGAACCTCTCGGACTCGTGCTGAAGGCTGGCGGGTGGCACCTCGTCGTGACCGGGGACGGATCTGAGCAGGTCATCTGCCTCGACGAGCTCCGCGCTGCCCGGCTGACCACCCAAAGCTACGAACCACCCCCGTCCTTCTCCCTCAATGCCTTCTGGGACACATACCTGGCCAGCACCACCACGTAGCCCACTGCTGCGCTCAAAGAAGGGTCGCCAGATTTCCCTGAGCCTCACGGGCCGTGGGACAGGTGGAAATGCCACCAGGGGGCGCATCACCAACACTATTCAGCGCGACCCGGCGGTGTCTGAAGCCTCCATGCTCCTTGTCGGGTCAGCAGACCCTCGCCGTCTCCCCCGACTCGAGCCGTTCCACGAGCCGCGAGGTGAACCGTGCTGCCGGCGCACCGTCTACGACGTCGTGGTCGAAGGTGAGCGTGATGTGCGCGATCTGGCGCTCCGAGCCGTCGGCCGCCTGCCTCGGGCTGATCCCCCCGATCGTCACCGCGACCGTACCGGCGCCCGGGGACAGGCCCCATCCCGCCAGCCGGCCGAAGCCGATGTTGTTGACACCCGCCGTACCGAAGCGCAGGCCCCATCCGATGCTTCGCGTCGCCCACGCCATGACGAGTGGTGTCGTCCAGGCGGGGAGCCGCTCGAGCCAGCGCTGGCCGGGGAGGACGCGAGGCGGCGACGCCTGCTCGGCGCGGATCTCGCCGGTGATCTCGACGAGTGACTTGGCGTCGGCGTGACGAACCGGCAGGTACTCCACCGCTGACTGGCCGTCGATGCGCCGCTCGACCAGGACCACGACGATGACCTCGTCGAGCACCACCACCGATCGCCCGCGGCGGAAGGCGTTCAGCTCGGGAAACTCCCGGAGCGTACGAGCGAGGCAGGTCGTCACATAGCCGGACAACGAGAGCCGCTCACCGGACCGAGCCCGGTGCTCCGCGATCAGTCGCAGCGGTTCGGTGACATCCACCTCGACCAGGCCGAACATCAGGTGCCGTCGGTGCGCCATGTCCTGGCCCGCGGCCAGCGCCAGTCTGGCACGGCTGATCCGCTCGACCCGGTAGCCACCCGATCTGGCCATCTCGCCCTCCGACCATCAACGCCCAGGCCTCCGGCCCCCATGCCGTCCACGGACGACGTCCCGGTCCCGTGCGTTCAGTCTGCTCCCGTCCGAGGGGCGACATGCTCGAACGGGCACAGTCGTGTTATTTTCTCCAGGTTCATGTGTAGATACAACCTGGTGCCGGGTGGCTCGTGACCTACACGGGCTGACCTAGGAACGGTGACCCGCACGGGCGGGCGCTACCGTGAGGCTGGCGCGCCCATCCGGACGCGCCGGAAGGGTGGGGATGTCCACGTTCGTCCTGGTCATCGACCTCGTCGGTACGTTCGTGTTCGCGGTGAACGGTGCACTCACAGCGACGCGCGCCGTCCACCTCGACATCGTCGGGGTCCTCGTCCTCGGCGTCATCACGGCCGTGGGAGGCGGCATCACGCGTGACGTCCTCATCGGCGCCGTACCGCCCATCGCGTTCACCCGCTGGTACTACCTCGCGGCGGCGGGACTGGGCGCCCTCCTCGCGTTCTTCATCAGCCTCCCGCCGCGACGGCTGACCGGTGCGATCATCGTGCTCGACGCCGTCGGCCTCAGCCTGTTCTGCGTGACCGGGGCCCAGAAGGCCGTCGAGCACGGGCTGGACCCCGCGGCAGCCATCATCGTGGGGGCCATCGCCGCGGTCGGCGGCGGCACCATCCGCGACATCACGATCGGGAAGGTCCCCTCCATCCTGACGAGCGGGCTGTACGCGATCCCAGCCCTGCTCGGCGCCGCGATCGAGGTCCTGTCAGCCCCGCTGCGCTCGTACGGGATCCCCGTCGCTCTCGTCGGTGCGGTCGTCTGCTTCGTCGTGCGCATGGCCGGGGTGTGCTTCAAGCTCGAGGCGCCCAAGGCCTTCGACCCCAACGGCCAGCCGGGCGGTCAGCCGCGGGGCTGAGTCCTCGCCGGGGGTCCTCGCCACGCTGTAGGCATCAGGCTCCGAGGTAGGCCATCGCGGCGGCGACAAGGGCTTCCGTCCCGGTACGCAGGGTGGGCTGCATCGCGGGGGCGAAGGCGGGGTTGTGGTTCGGGAAGACAGGCATCCCCTGCAGGAAGCCGCCCAGTCCCCAGTAGGCGTACGGGATGCCGAAGGCGTCCGGGATGACGCTGAAGTCCTCGCTCGCGGGCGCCGGCTCCATGTGACGCACCCGGTCCGTCCCGAAGTGCCGCCGGAACGCCTCGCTGACCACATCGACCACCCCTGAGTCGTTCGACGTGAGCGGGTACTGGTCGTAGTACTCGAACGTCGGCTCCTGCGGTGAACCGGCGGCGGTGCACTCCGCCCGTACGATCCGTTCGATGGCCGCGAGGATCGTGTCGCGGACAGCCACATCGTACGTGCGGACGTTGACGAGCAGCACCGCCCGGTCCGGGATGATGTTGCTCTTAGCCCCCGCCTGGAGGCTTCCCACGGTGACGACGCCGAAGGCGCTCGGCGCGATCTCGCGGGCGACGATGGTCTGGAGCCGCATCACGACAGACGCCGCGAGGACGACCGGGTCGACGCCCAGGTGCGGCATCGAGCCGTGCGACCCCTTGCCGAACACCGTGATCCGGATGGAGTCTCCCGCGGACAGCACAGGGCCGCCGGCGGTCGCGACCTCACCCGCCCAGGGCGACGTCAGGACATGCTGCCCGAACGCCACATCGGGCTTGGGGAGGCGGTCGACCAACCCGTCGGCGACCATGGCGCGTGCGCCGGCGGCAGTCTCCTCGGCCGGCTGGAAGAGCGCGACGTACGTGCCGCTCCACGCCTCTTTCGCCTCCGACAGGAGACGAGCGGCGCCCAGTGCCGAGGTGACGTGGACGTCGTGTCCGCACGCGTGCATCACCGGAACCGTGTGGCCGTCCGCGTCGGTGGTCGTCCGTGTCGACGCGTACGGCAGGCCGGTGGCCTCCGCGACGGGCAGCGCATCCATGTCGGCACGTACGAGCACCGTCCGCCCCACACCGTTGGCGAGCACGCCCACGACACCTCCGCCGACCTGCTGGACCTCGTACCCCCATGAGGTGAGCCGGCTCGTGACCTCGCGCGCCGTCTCGACCTCCTCCGAGGACAGCTCCGGGGTCTGGTGCAGGTGCACGTACACCTCCTCCAGCCAT
>JACRAA010000056.1 GCA_016213595.1 Actinomycetota bacterium
TCAGCTGCCGGGTGCGACCAGTGTCCCGGCGAGGACGAGGGCCCCCACCAGTTCGGCGCGCGTGCCGAGCTGAGCAGGGAGGACGACGCAGGCGGAGGCGAGCGGAGACTGGGCGAAGCGGTTCACGGACGACCTCACCCCACCGATGAAGGCCGGCCCCGAGCTGCCCAGCTCCCCGCCGATGACCAGTGCCGTCGGGTTGACGAGGTTGATGAAGTCGGCCAGCGCCTGGCCGAGGACACGTCCGGCCTCGTTGAGCACCCGCGTCGAGACCGAGTCGGTGAGCGACGCGAGATCCATCTCGTCCTCGTCGTCGGACTGCGGACGGGTGTGGGAGATCTGCTCCATGACGGACGGTACGGAGACGACTGCTTCCAGGCACCCGCGGGACCCGCACCGGCACAGCTCCGGACGACCCTCGATGTGCGTGTGGCCGATCGCGCCCGCGAAGCCCGTACCGCCGCGGTACGGCTCGCCGGAGAGGACCAGGGCTGCCCCCACGCCGTGGGATGCCTTGACGTAGAGGAAGTCTTCATGGTGCTGCCCGGCACCCTGGTGACGCTCGCCGAGGGCTCCCAGGGTGGCGTCGTTGTCGACCAGCGCGGGTACCCCCAGGCGCCGTTCGACCTCCAGCCCCGGGCTCATCCCCGACCAGTTCGAGAGGATCGTCGTCATCCGGATGATCCCGGTGGCGCGTTCGACGGTGCCGGGGACGCCCACGGCGACGCCGGCGAGGTCGGTGATGCCATGGCGGTCACAGAGCTCCTGGATGGCCGCGGCCGCAGCGTCGAGGCCGGCCGGGGGGGACTCGTCGACCGGCTGCCGCACGTACAGCTCGTCGATCACCTGGGCCGCCTCGTCGCCGACCGCCACCCGGAAGTGCTGGTGCCCGAAGTCGATCGCCGCGACGCGGGCGGGGCCGGGCACGGCCGTGAGGAGGGCTGCGCGACGGCCGCTGCCGGTACCAGGCCCCATCGGGGACAGGTCGGCCTCGACGACACGCCCTTCGGAGATGAGACGGGCGACCGCATGCCCCACAGTGCTCGACGACAGGCCGGTGAGCGTGGAAAGCGCTGACCTGCTCATGCCGTGCGAGCCACGGATGAGGGCGTAGACCTCTTCCCGCGTACGGTCCCGGGGAGAGCGTCGCTCCGGAGCCGGGGAAGGAACGATCATTGGTGCACCATCTCGGCTGGCGAGCCATATGTCAAGACTTTTGTCCCATCATCGCACTTAAGATCGTGATCAAGCTGTGTCTTTAGCGTCGTTGACAGGCAGAAAACGCGGTCCTAGTGTCCAGAGCGGCGGGCATCTCCACATGTCTGAGCTCGGGTCTCCCCAACGCTCACGATTGCCACACAGATGTGGCCCGCAGACCGTGACCGGCCAGCAGGAAGGGGATCAGGTGCTCGACCATACGGACGCCATCCTCGAGATGAAGGACATCGTCAAGGAGTTCCCCGGGGTGAGGGCGCTGGACGGCGTGAGCCTGCGCGTGCGCCGCGGAGAGATCCACGCGATCTGCGGTGAGAACGGCGCGGGGAAGTCCACGCTGATGAAGGTGCTCTCCGGCGTGCATCCCCACGGGACGTACCGGGGCGAGATCATCCTCGAGGGCAAGCCGGCCAAGTTCTCGAACATCCGCGACAGCGAGGGCGCGGGGATCGTCATCATCCACCAGGAGCTGGCGCTCATCCCCGAGCTGTCGATCACGGAGAACATCTTCCTCGGCAACGAGGTCCGGGGCCGGGGCGGCATCGACTGGCTGACCGCCCGGAAGCGAGCGAAGGAGCTCATGGTTCGCGTCGGGCTCCACGACGACCCGGACAGCCAGATCAAGAACCTCGGCGTCGGCAAGCAGCAGCTCGTGGAGATCGCCAAGGCGATCAGCAAGAACGTGAGCCTGCTCATCCTCGACGAGCCCACCGCAGCGCTCAACGAGTCGGACTCGGCGCACCTGCTGGACCTCATCCGCGAGTTCAAGTCGCACGGCATGACGTGCATCATGATCAGCCACAAGCTCAACGAGATCGCCGCGATCGCCGACTCCATCACGATCATCCGCGACGGCCACAGCGTCGAGACCATCAACGTCCCCGAGGGTGAGCGCGTCGACGAGGACCGCCTCATCCGCGGCATGGTGGGACGGCCGCTCACGTCGCGCTTCCCGGAGCACACGTCGAACCCGGGCGAGGTGCTCCTCGAGGTCAAGGACTGGACGATCCGTCACCCCGAGGTGAGCGAGCGCCTCGTCTGCAAGGGCTCGACCTTCCAGATCCGTCGGGGCGAGATCGTCGGCTTCGCGGGCCTCATGGGCGCCGGTCGTACGGAGCTCGCGCGCTCCCTGTTCGGCCGTTCCTACGGCCGCTACGTGAAGGGCAGCATGCTGCTGCACGGCAAGGAGGTCTCGCCGAAGAACGTCGAGCAGGCCATCGAGCTGGGGCTCGCGTACGTCACCGAGGACCGCAAGGTGCTCGGCCTCAACCTCCTCGATGCCATCCGGACGACGGTCGTGTCCGCCGACCTGCCCCGCATCTCGCCGCGGGGGGTCGTCGACCGCAACGCGGAGCACGTGGCCGCCGAGAAGTACCGGCGCGAGCTGCGCATCAAGACGCCGAGCGTCAACGAAGGCGTCATGAAGCTGTCGGGCGGGAACCAGCAGAAGGTCGTCGTGGCCAAGTGGCTGTTCACCGAGCCGGAGCTGCTGATCCTCGACGAGCCGACCCGCGGCATCGACGTGGGCGCCAAGTACGAGATGTACGGGATCATGAACAGCCTCGCCGCCGCGGGCAAGGCGATCATGATGATCTCCTCCGAGCTCCCGGAGCTGCTGGGCACCTGCGACCGGATCTACACCGTGAGCGCCGGCCTCATCACAGGCTGCGTCGATGCGAAGGACGCGACCCAGGAGGGCCTCATGCGTCTCATGACCCTCGTCCCCACCAACACGACCACCGCGGCGTGACGCGAGAAAGTTGACGATGAACGCTCTCAAGCAACTGTTCGGCGGAAGCCTTCGCCAGTTCGGCATGCTGTTCGTCATGGTCGCTCTGGCGATCTTCTTCCACCTGTTGACCGGTGGCCTCGTGATCACGCCGACGAACCTCATGAACCTGCTCAACGGCAACAGCTACATCCTCGTGCTGGCCATCGGCATGGTGATGGTCATCATCATCGGCCACATCGACCTGTCTGTCGGCTCGGTCGCGGCCTTCGTCGGCATCGTCGTCGCGATCACGATGCGTGACTGGGGCATCCCCTGGTGGGTCGCTTTCCTGCTCGGCCTCGCCCTCGGTGCCCTCTGTGGCGCATGGCAGGGGTTCTGGGTCGCGTACATGGGAATCCCCGGGTTCATCGTGACGCTCGCCGGCTACATGTTCTTCCGCGGCGCGAACCAGTGGGTCGGCAAGTCGCTGACCGTCCCCGTGCCGACGACCTTCCAGTACCTCGGCGCCGGCTACCTCCCCGAGTGGGGAGCGAACACGGGCATGAACAACTCGACCCTGCTCCTCGGCCTGGCGTCCATCGCGGTCCTCGTCTGGATGCAGCTCAGCCAGCGCCGCGCCCTCGCGAAGATCGGCGCCGACGTGCCCCCCATGTCCGTCACGGTGACCAGGCTCATCCTCGTCACGATCGTCATCGGCTACCTGACGTGGATGTTCGGTACGGGTCGTCCCGGCTCCTCGTTCCCGGTGCCCGGCCTGATCCTCGCCGCGCTCGTGATCCTGTACAGCTACATCACGAGCCGTACGATCTTCGGTCGCCACATCTACGCCGTGGGCGGCAACCGGCTCGCGGCGGAGCTGTCCGGCGTCAACACCCGGCGCACGTACTTCCTCGTCATGATGAACATGGCGATGCTGTCCGCCTTCGCCGGAATGATGTTCGTGGGCCGGGCGAACGCCTCGGGCCCCTTCGACGGCGTCGGCTGGGAGCTCGACGCGATCGCGGCCGTGTTCATCGGTGGTGCCGCAGTGTCCGGGGGTGTCGGGACGGTCGTCGGGTCCCTCATCGGTGGGCTCGTGATGGCCGTGCTGAACAACGGCCTCCAGCTCATGAGCGCCGGGTCGGACGCCACCCAGATGATCAAGGGCCTCGTCCTTCTCGCCGCTGTCGCGCTCGACGTGTGGCAGAAGTCGCAGAACAAGCCCTCGATCACGGGGCTGCTGTTCCCGTCGAGGAAGAAGGAGCCGGGCGAGACCCCGGCACCCGTCACCACGACGACGTCGTCGTAGTCGCGCCGGAGGCACGGCCCACGGCCCGCCTCACACGCTGACCAGTATTTCCCCGCCAGCCAGACGCGGACGGGGGCAGGACCCGGGATGGCCGAACGGCTGCCGGAAGAAGGAAGAGGTTGAGATGAGGAAGATCGCCAAGGCTGTGGCTGCACTCGCAGTCGTCAGCGCCCTGGCCCTGTCCGGCTGTGGCAGCGGTCGTACCGAGACTCCCGCGGCCAGTGGCAGCGCGAGTGCGGCAGGCTTCGCCAAGGATGCCGTGGTCGGTGTCGCGCTACCGCAGAAGACGTCGGAGAACTGGGTGCTCGCTGAGGGCCTGTTCAACGACGGTCTCAAGGCCGCCGGGTTCACGCCGAGCGTCCAGTTCGCCAACGGCGGCGTGACGGAGCAGCAGAACCAGATCAGCGCGATGATCGAGAAGGGCGCCAAGGTGCTGATCGTCGGCGCCATTGACGGTGGCCAGCTCGGCACCCAGCTCGACGCGGCCAAGAAGGCCGGCATCACGGTCATCGCTTACGACCGGCTGCTCACCAACACGCAGAACGTCGACTACTACGTCGCGTTCGACAACTTCAAGGTCGGCGTCCTGCAGGGTCAGGCGCTCCTCCAGGGTCTCCAGGCTCGCAAGGGCACGAAGCAGAAGTGGAACGTGGAGCTCATCGCCGGCTCGCCCGACGACTCCAACGCCAAGGTGTTCTTCGACGGCGCCATGAGCGTCCTCAAGCCGAAGATCGACGACGGCACCCTCACGGTGCTCTCGAAGCAGACCAGCTTCGAGCAGGTCGTGACCCAGGGCTGGAAGGCCGAGAACGCGCAGAAGCGCATGGACACGGTGCTGTCCGGCTTCTACCAGAGTGCTGAGCTGGACGGCATCCTGTCGCCCAACGACACCCTCGCTCGCGCTGCCATGGCCTCCGTCGCCGCAGCGAGCAAGCCGCTCCCCGTCGTGACCGGTCAGGACTCCGAGGTGGAGTCGGTGAAGTCGATCATCGCCGGCAAGCAGTACTCGACGATCTTCAAGGACACCAACAAGCTCGTCGCGCAGTCGATCGTCATGGCTCAGGCCCTCCAGCAGGGCAAGACGCCTGAGGTCAACGACACCAAGAGCTACAACAACGGCGTCAAGGTCGTCCCGTCGTACCTCCTGCCCCCGGTGATCGTCACCAAGGACAACGCAGCCACCGTGTACGCCAACGACAAGACCCTCGGCCCGCTCACCAAGGCCTGATCGTCGAACTCCCCTGAACGGGTGCTGGGCTCACGGGCTCAGCACCCGTTCTGCGTCGGCGGCCCGCGCTGTCGTCTGCACCAGGCCCACCGCGTTCACGCGGTTCACGCCCCTTGACGCGGTGCACCCGGTTCACGCGGTTCACCATGTTAAGTGGGTGAGTGGTCACTTCTCATGGCAGATCTGCCATGAGAACGTACGGTTCGCCTACATAACATGGTGAACCGCGCGGCCGGCGAAGGGCGGGTCAGCGGGGTGCGAGAGCAGCGCCGAGACGTACCACCGTGTCGCAGCGCGCGACGACACGCTCGTCGTGGGTGATGACGAGCAGGGCACGCCGTCCCGCCCGGGTCCACAGGTCGTCCAGCAGGGCGTCCGCTGTGGGCGCGTCGAGGTGCTCGGTGGGCTCGTCGAGGACGAGGACGTCGTACGAGCCGACGAACAGCCGGGACAGCGCCAGCCGCCGAGCCTCCCCGCCGGACAGCGTCGCCCCCAGCTCGCCGACGACCCGGTCGGCGTCCAGCGGCAGCCCCGCCTGCTCCAGCGCAGCCGCGACCTGGGCCCCGCTCGCGTCCTTGTTCCCGATCCGTACGTTCTCGGCGACCGTCGTCGCGAACAGATGGGCGTCCTGCGCGAGGTAGCCGACGCGCCCCGTCGTCGCCACCTCGCCGGCCACCGGCGGGATGAGCCCGAGCACTGTGGCCGCCAACGTGGTCTTCCCCGCGCCGCTGGGCCCGACCACCGCGATGCTCTCCCCCGGGTGCAGCTCGAACGAGATGCCTGACACGACCGCCGGGGAGCCGGGCCAGCCGATGCTGAGCTCGCGCACCTGTACGGACGGCTGCTCGCTGGCCTCGCCGAGTGGGGCGTCGCCGCGGCCGACCGGTACGGCGTCGAGGACCTCCACTACCCGTCCGAGGGCAGCCTGGGCCCGGGTCAGCGTCTGGGCGGCCTGCGCGAGCCCGCCGAGCACCTCGTGCAACGCGAGGGGCGTGAGGACGAGGACCGCCAGCAGGCGCGGCGCCAGGTCCCCCGACGCCACGGCAGCGCCGCCGATCCAGAGCGCCGCGACCACGGCCGTACCGGCCGCGACCACCTGACCCGCCGCCGCCCACGCCCGTACCGCCGTGGCTCTCCGCTCGGCGGCCCTGAGCCGTGCATCCAGGTCGTCGAGGCGCGCCAGCGCGGCGATGTCGGCGTCGTACGCGACGAGGTCCACCGCCACGAGTGACGTCTGCCGTACCAGGTCGGCGAGCTCTCCCCGAAGCGGTACGGACGCGGCGTCCGCCTCCCGCGACACGCGTTGCGCCCACGCAGGCAGGAGCAGCCCCGCGACCACGGCGGTCGCCAGCAGCACGGCGGCGCTGCCGAGCGAGAACCGGGCGAGCATCAGGAACGTACCGGCCATGACGACGACCGCGGACGCGAACGGCAGCACGACCCGTACGACGACGTCCTGGACGGCTTCGACGTCGGCCACCATGCGGACGAGCAGGTCGCCGTGGCGCCGGCCGAGGAGCGTCGTCCGGGCCAGGGTCGTGTACGTGCGCAGGCGGAGCGCCGACTGCATCCGCAGCGCCAGGTCGTGGCCGACGAGGCGCTCGGTGTAGCGGAGGACGCCGCGGGAGATGCCGAAGAACCGGACGCCGACGGCTGCGACGCTGAGCTCGAGGAAGCCGGGGTGCTCGGCAGCCTTCGAGATGAGCCAGGCGGACACGCCGAGCAGGGCGACCGAGGCACCGCTCGCGGCGGCGGCCAGGGCGACCGAGGCCGCCAGCAGCAGGCGTCCCCGCGGTACGGCGCGAAGGAGATCGCTGACCAGCCGCTGCCAGGGGGACCTCATGCGTCCGCCCCGATCCGGACGACCCTGTCTGCGGCTGCGAGCACCGCTGCCCGATGCGACACGATCACGGCCGAGGCACCGGACGCTCGGAGGGTCTCGACCACGACGGACTCGCTGTCGGCGTCGAGACCGGCCGTGGGCTCGTCGAGGACGAGCACGTGAGCACCGCGCCGGATGCGCAGCAGCGCGCGGGCGATCCCCACCCGTCGTCGCTCGCCCGCGGACAGCCCCTCGGCCTCGTCGCCGACAGGATGCTCGAGCTCGAGGTCCGGCGCTCCGGCCGCGGCCAGCACCTCCCGTACCTCCGCGTCGTCCGCCTCAGGGGCTCCCAGCCGGACGTTGTCGGCGACGGTGCCGGCGACGAGCCCCGGCTGCTGCGGCACGTAGGCGAAGCGGCGACGCCACTCGCGCCCACCCGCCTCTGCCGGACCGACCCCGCCGACGGTCACCGCGCCGCCGGTGGGGACCAGGAAGCCGAGCAGCGCGCCGAGCAGTGTGGACTTGCCGCTACCGCTGGGGCCGCTCAGCGCGACCACCTCACCGGGCGACACCGTGAAGGAGGTCGGTGGCAGGGCCACGACATCGCCGTACCTGTGGGTGATGCCCTCCACGACGACCGGACCGTCCGTCAGCTGCGTGCCGCCGCTCGGTGCCCGCAGCCGGTCGATCTCCACGAAGGCCGCCTCGGCCGCAGCCACCCCGTCGGCCGAGTCGTGGTAGTGCACCCCGACCTGCCGGATGGGCAGGTAGACCTCGGGGGCGAGGATGAGGACGTACAGCGCCGTCCGGAAGTCGATCCCGAAGTACACCAGCCGCGTACCGACGGTGACCGCGACGATCGCCACGGACAGCGTCGAGAGCAGCTCGAGGACGAGCGCCGACAGGAACGAGATCCGCAGCGTGCCCAGCGTCTCCGTACGGTTCGCGTCCTCCGTGCGGCGCAACCCCTCGGCCTGGGCCTTCGCGCGGCCGAACACCTGCAGCGTCGGGAGGCCCGCGACGAGGTCGGCGAAGTGGCGGGCGAGACGGGTCTGGTACCGGTACCGCCGGCGGACACGCGCCTCCGTGGTCCAGCCGACCATCGCCATGAACAACGGGATCAGCGGCACGGTGACGGCGATGATCAGGGCCGAGCTCCAGTCGGCCAGCAGGATCGAGATGCCGACGAACAGCGGCACGGTGACGGCCAGGACCAGCTGCGGCAGGTACTTCGCGTAGTAGCCGTCGAGCCCGTCCAGCCCCTGCGTCATGAGCGTCACGAGCGACGCCGACGGGGTCCGGCCGGGAGTCTGCAGGGTCGCGGCCATCACGTCGTGGCGCAGCTGCGACTTCACGGCGGCGGCGCTGCGGTGCGCGAGCCAGGTCGTCAGCCAGGTGAGTGCTGCCCGGCCCAGCAGGACCAGCGTGAGCAGCGCGAGGGGCATGATCAGGGCGTCGCGCCGCATCCCCGCAGCGGCGGTCGAGATCGCACCGGCCAGGACCCGGGCCTGCACGATGACGAGCGCGGCCGTGGCCGTACCCGCTGCAACGCCCGCGCCGAGGAAGAACCGCGTGGCGCGGGCGTGCGACAGGAGCCGTGGGTCGACTGGTCCTCGTCCGGTGCGTCGCGGCATCAGCCGACGACAGCCACCGGCTCGCCAGACTCGTCAGGGATGTTCTCGACACCCAGGCGACGACGGAACACGGAGTACGCCCAGATCTGGTACGCCAGGACGACCGGGACGAGGATGGCCGCGGCGATGCTCATCAGGGTGAGCGTCGTCGGCGAGGACGACGCGGTCGTGATGTCGAGCGGAGCCTGGAGGCCGGTGTTGTTGAAGCCGAGGCCCGGGTACAGCTGCGCGAAGATCATCACCCCGACGAGCGCGATCGTCGTCCCGGTGAGGATGAAGGCGATCCCTTCACGACCCTTCCGGACGACGAGGACCGCGGCGACGAAGGCCACCAGCCCGAGCAGGCCGGCCACCCAGGAGACCATCCGGAGGCTGTCGAGCTGGCCCGGCAGCTTCGGGAGCAGGTTGCCCCAGACCACGAAGACGACAGCCGGCAGAGCCGTGATGAGGCCGAGCGTGACGGCGAGCTTCTTGAGCCGCCCGCTGATCTCGCCCTTCGTCTTGAGGGCCGCGTAGATCGCGCCGTGCGTGAGGAACACGAGCACGAACGTGATGCCGCCGACGAGTCCGTACACGGAGAAGAGCCCGAGGAACGTGCCGTTGAACAGGGGCGCTGTGGTCGTGCCGCCGAGGACGCCCTGGTCCTTGAGCGGCAGGCCGATCAGGAAGTTCGCGAACCCCACGCCGAAGACCAGCGGCGGGAGGAGCGACCCGATGGCGGCGGCCCAGTCCCAGCGGTTGCGCCAGGCCCAGTCGGGCCGCTTGCCGCGGTACTCGAAGGCGACGCCGCGCAGGATGAGGCCCAGGAGGATGAGGAGGAGCGGGAGGTACAGCGCGCTGAACAGCGTCGCGTACCAGCCGGAGAAGGCGGCGAACATCGCTCCGCCGGCCGTCAGCAGCCACACCTCGTTGCCGTCCCAGACGGGGCCGATGGTGTTGACGATGACGCGGCGCTCCTTGTCGTTCCTCCCCACGAACGGGAGCAGCATCGCCACGCCGAAGTCGAACCCGTCGAGGAACAGGAACCCGATCCACAGGACCGCGATGAGGACCAGCCAGAGCACCTGGAGGAAGGAAGGGGTCACAGCAAGCAGAGTCATGTCAGATCACTCTCAGTACGCGAAGGACAAGGGCGCGTCCTCGTCCACGATCTGCTCGACGGGGGCCACATCCGGCAGGCCCTTCCTGATGTAGGTCAGCATGAGCCCGACCTCGACGACAGCGAGCACCCCGTACAGCAGGGTGTAGACGACCATGGAGAACCAGACCTCCCCCACGGTCACGGTGGGCGAGACCGCGAGGGCGGTCGGCATGACCCCGGCCACGATCCAGGGCTGGCGCCCCATCTCGGTGAAGATCCAGCCGAACGAGTTGGCGAACAGCGGCAGCAGCGGCAGGCCCCACATGAGGCCGGTCCACAGCGGCCCGGGCTTCGGCATCGCCCCCTTCCGGGTGACCCAGAGCATCCAGGCGCCGATCAGCATGGTGAGGAGGCCGAGGCCCATCATGATCCGGAAGGTCCAGTAGCTCACCGGGATGTTCGGGGTCGGGGTGACGCCCATCGTCGCGAGCTTGCCGGCGAACTCCTTCTGGAGCTGCTCCTTGCCGCCGTCCGACTGCGTGAAGCCGTTCTTCGCGTAGTCGGCCTTGATGTCGTTGATGCCCTTCACCGTGCTCTCGCCGGCGAGGATGCTCAGGACACCGGGGACCTTGATCGCGAAGACCTCCTTCGAGCCGTCGAGGGAGCCGATGGTGAACAGCGAGAAGGAGGCGTTGGTCTCGGTGGTGTACAGAGCCTCCGCCGCCGCCATCTTCATCGGCTGGACCCGGGTCATCTGCTTGCCGAGGAGGTCGCCGGAGATGATGATGAGCAGGCCCGCGACCAGCATGACGACGGCGCCGAGCTTGGTGGCCGTACGGAACGCAGACACGTCCTCGGCGTCGGGAGCAACCTGTCTCGCGAGCTTCGCGAGGTGCCAGCCGGCGATGCCGGCGATGAAGCCGCCTGCGACCATGAACGCCGCGATGACCGTGTGCGGCCACTGCGTGAGGAAGATCGGGTTGGTCAGCACCGCACCGAAGTCGACGAGCTCGGCTCGACCGTTCTTGTACGTCGCGCCGACCGGGTTCTGCATCCAGGAGTTCGCGGCGATGATGAAGATCGACGAGATGAGGGTGCCGGCTGCTGCCAGCCAGATCATCGCGAGGTGCTTGCCGCGGGAGAGCCTGTCCCAGCCGAAGATCCACAGGCCGAGGAAGGTCGACTCGAGGAAGAAGGCGAGCAGGGCCTCCAGCGCCAGCAGCGAGCCGAAGACGTCGCCGACGAA
>JACRAA010000057.1 GCA_016213595.1 Actinomycetota bacterium
AGACGATCCGTGCAGCACAGTCAGGGCGAGGTCGCGGCTCACCATGTAAGGGGCGACCCGGCCACCGCGTCCACCGCGTCCACCGGGCACCGTCGGTTCACCATGTTATGTGGGTGATTCGCACCTTCTCATGGCATATACGCCATGAGAACCTCCCACTCACCTGGTTAACATGGTGAACCGACCCGCGAGCCTGAGCCTTCGCCTCTAGCCTCCGAGCGTGACGGACAGCGCTCAGGCACCCCTGCTCGTGGTCACGGCGATACCCGAGTCCGCTAGCGCTTCGTACGTGGCCTCGACGCGCTCGGGGGCCACGGCGGCCGTGAGGTCGGTCAGCACGGTCGTCACGTACCCGAGCATGGCTGCGTCCTCCGCGGTCGCCCTGACGCAGTAGTCGGTGGCGATCCCGCAGACGTCGACGTCGGTCACCCCCGACTCCGCGAGGAACTCGTCGAGCCCGCGTCCCTCGGCGTTCGAGCCTTCGAACCCCGAGTACGCGGCCTCGTGCGCACCCTTGTCGAACACACCGTCGAAGTCACGGAAGGCGAGGTTCGGGTGGAGCTCCTGGCCGGGAGTGCCGACGACGCAGTGCGGCGGCCAGGAGTCGACGAAGTCCGGGGTGGCGGAGAAGTGGGAGCCGGGGTCCACATGCGCGTCCCGGGTGGCGACCACCAGGTCGTACCCGGGGCCTGCCGCGAGGTACGCGGAGATGTCGGCGGCCACCTTCGCGCCGCCCGCCACCGCGAGCGACCCGCCCTCGCAGAAGTCGTTCTGCACGTCGACGACGATGAGTGCCCTCTTGCCCAGCGGGGCGCCGAAGTCGGGATCCGTCATGGTCAGCTCCTCTCGTACGGGTTGGTCGTGACCTGGCCGCTCTCGTCTAGGAAGACGGTCGGGATGCAGGGCTCACCGCGGGACATCTTGAACGCGTCGCGGGGAAGCTCGTGCACCGCCGCCTCGTGACGTTCGCGCGCAGCAGCCAGGGACTCGCGGCCCACCACCTCGCCGCCGCTGACGAGCTGCCGCAGGAGCGGACGGTCGTTGCCGTCGCCCTCGGGGTCAGCACCGATGCCGATGAGCTCCTCCTCGGCGACGCCCTTCGCGTCCCGGCGGCGGACCGCGTACTTCCGGCCCCCCACCGTCGACTTGTGGAACGACCTCTTGGCGACCGGGACGAGGGGGGCGTCGGGAGCGTCCGAGGACGCCCGCGCCACGAGCTTGTAGACGAACGAGCAGGTGGGATGGCCGGAGCCGGTGACCACGGAGGTGCCCACGCCGTACCCGTTCACCGGCGCCCCGGACAGCGCAGCGATCTGCCACTCGTCGAGGTCGCTCGTGACGATGACGCGCGTGTGGGTCGCGCCGAGCTCGTCGAGCAGGGCACGCACCTCCTTGGCTGCCGCCACCAGGTCGCCGGAGTCGATCCGGACCGCGCCCAGCCGTCCCTCGGTGATGCGCACCCCCGTCCGTACAGCCTGCTCGATGTCGTACGTGTCCACGAGGAGCGTGGTGTCCTGTCCGAGCGCCGCGACCTGGGCGATGAAGGCCTGCTCCTCGCTGTCGTGGAGCAGCGTGAACGAGTGCGCAGCCGTACCGGTCGTCGGCACTCCATACGTACGGCCGGCCTCGAGGTTGCTCGTCGAGGCGAAGCCGGCGATGTACGCGGCACGGGCCGCGGCGACGGCTGCGTACTCGTTCGCGCGACGCGACCCCATCTCGATGCAGGGGCGGCCGTCGGCCATGAGCGTCATGCGGCTGGCAGCCGACGCCACGGCGGAGTCGTAGTTGTAGATGCTCAGCAGCAGGGTCTCGAGGACGACGGCCTCGGCGAACGTGCCCTCGACGGTGAGCAGGGGAGCGCCGGGGAAGTACAGGTCGCCCTCGCCGTAGCCCACCACGTCACCCGAGAAGGCGTACCTGCTGAGCCATTCGGCCGTCGTGTCGTCGACGACCTTGTGGGAGGCCAGGAAGGACACCTCCTCGTCGCCGAACCGGAAGTGCTCGAGCGCGTCGAGTGCCCTGCCCACGCCCGCCACGACGCCGTAGCGGCGCCCGACGGGCAGCCTGCGGGAGAACAGCTCGAACACGCTGCGACGGAAGGCGGTGCCCGACGCCAGCGCGGCGCGGACCATCGTCAGCTCGTAGTGATCGGTCAGCAGCGCTGTGCTGGGCGACGTCATGGGCCACAGGTTAGTGCTCGACCTGGGGCGCCCCTGACAGAATGCGTCACATGACCGAGCAGCCTGATGGGGGCACCGCCATCCAGGAGCGGGTCGAGGACCAGCGCCTCGGGCAGCAGCCCTGGGTGTGCATCGTCTGGAACGACCCGGTCAACACGATGCAGTACGTGACGTACGTGTTCCAGACCTACTTCGGCTTCACCAAGGAGAAGGCGACCCGGCTGATGCTGGAGGTGCACAACGAGGGGCGCTCCGCCGTCGCGATGGGCACGAAGGACGAGATGGAGCGCCACGTGGCGGCGATGCAGTCGTACGGGCTGTGGGCGACCATGGAGCCGGCTGCGTGAGGAGCGACTTCGTGCGGGACGGCGACGGCAGCATCGTCTGGTACTGCCTGCCCTTCGAGGTCGGGCTCCTCGAGTCGATGGCGAGCCAGCTCGTCGAGCTGGTGGACCCGCCGGCCTGGTCGGAGGACCCGCTCGAGCGCTGGGCGAACGAGCGGGAGGCGGCACCGCTGGACCGGGAGGACCCTGCCGTCTCGAGGCTGTTCCCCGACGCGTCGAGCAACCCCGACGAGGCGTCGGACTTCCGGCGGCTCATGGAGGCGGAGCTGAGGTCGCAGAAGGCGGCCGATGCGACGGTGGTGCTGGAGGCCCTCGACCCGGCGCAGGGTAAGGCCGAGCCCACGGTCACGATCCCGGTCTCTGAGCAGCAGGCGTGGCTGCGGACCCTCAACGCCATGCGGCTCGTCCTCGGCGCCCGGCTCGGCATCGAGGACGAGCGGGACGCGGAGCTCGTCGACACGCTCGAGCCGGAGGACGAGCGCACACCGGTCGCCGACGTGTACCACTGGATCGGGTACCTCCAGTCGCTGCTCCTCGACGCGATCACCGGTTGACGGGCTCAGAGGGTCCGGGGCGTCGGAGGGGAATCCGCCGTTTCGTACCGGAGCCGGGGTCGATCCCCCTCACCGGGCCCTCACAGGACGGCTGCGGTACGAGAACGCGGATCCCGCGGGGGTGAGCTCGGCGGAGGGCCGCTCCCGCCAGTCCGTACAGCCTCCAGTGGCGGGCTCGTAGGATGTGGCGGTGACCTCTCCGGACCGCGACGCGCCCATCGGGATCTTCGACTCGGGGTTCGGGGGCCTCACGGTGGCACGGTCGATCTTCGACCAGCTCCCGGGCGAGGACATCATCTACCTGGGCGACACGGCACGGGCGCCGTACGGGCCGAGGCGGATCGCGGAGGTCCGCGCCTACGCGCTGCAGTGCCTCGACCACCTCGTCGAGCTCGGCGTGAAGTCCCTGGTCATCGCGTGCAACAGCGCGTCGGCTGCCGTCCTCCGGGACGCGCGCGAGCGCTACTCGATCCCCGTCACGGAGGTCATCCTGCCTGCGGCCAGGAGGGCGGTCGCCGCGACCAAGAGCGGCCGTGTCGGCGTGATCTGTACGGAGGCGACGGCGACCTCGCGCTCCTACGACGACGCGTTCGCGGCCGCGCCCCAGATCTCGCTCACCACGTCGGCCTGCCCGAGGTTCGTCGACTTCGTCGAGGCGGGCGTGACGGGCGGCTCCGAGCTGCTGGCCGTGGCCGAGGAGTACCTGGCCCCCATCCAGGAGGCCGAGGTCGACACCCTGATCCTCGGCTGCACGCACTACCCGCTGCTGACGGGCGTCATCTCGTACGTCCTGGGAGACGGGGTGTCCCTGGTCTCGAGCGCGGAGGAGTGCGGCAAGTCCACCTTCTCCACGCTCACGCGGCGTGACCTCCTCCAGCCCGTACCGCGCGAGGGGTACCGGCGCTTCCTCACCACGGGCAGCCCGGAGAGGTTCGCCGGTATCGGCCGCCGGCTCATGGGCGACTTCGTCGCCGACGTCGAGCCGCTCCCCGAGCTCGCCTCCGAGGATCTCAGACTTGTCGGGACCCCCCGATAGGGTCGTGGCCATGGCGAGAACAGACGGCCGTGAGGCCGACCAGCTCCGGGACGTGCGCATCACACGCAACTGGCTCGACCACGCGGAAGGGTCCGTCCTCGTCGAGTACGGCAAGACGCGGGTCCTCGTGGCGGCGAGCGTGTCGGAGGGCGTGCCGCGCTGGCGCAAGGGCACCGGGCTCGGCTGGGTGACGGCGGAGTACGCGATGTTGCCCAGGGCTACCCACACCCGCTCCGACCGCGAGTCGGTCAAGGGGCGGATCGGCGGCCGGACGCACGAGATCTCCCGCCTCGTCGGCCGCTCCCTGCGCGGGATCATCGACTACACGGCGCTCGGTGAGAACACCATCCAGCTGGACTGCGACGTGCTGCAGGCCGACGGGGGGACCCGTACGGCGTCGATCACCGGCGCCTATGTCGCCCTCGCCGACGCCGTCACCTGGCTGCGCGAGCGGAACCTGCTCGTCCGGGAGCCGCTGCGGGGGTCCGTCGCCGCCGTCAGCGTCGGGATCGTCGGGGGTGCGGAGATGCTCGACCTGGCCTACGAGGAGGACTCGGGCGCCGACGTCGACCTCAACATCGTCGCCACCGGCGACGGCCGGCTCATCGAGGTGCAGGGCACGGCGGAGGCGGAGCCCTTCAGCCGAGAGCAGCTCGACCGACTGCTCGACATCGGCCTCGCCGGCTGCGCGTCGCTCACCCGGATCCAGCAGGAGGCGTTGGCCCGATGAGGCTGCTGATCGCCTCCGGCAACGAGAAGAAGGTCGTCGAGCTGCGACGGCTGGTGGCACAGGCGGGCTTGTCGCTCGAGGTCGTGGGGCTCGATGACGTGACGCCCTACGAGGAGCCCGTCGAGAACGGCGACTCCTTCGAGGCCAACGCCCTCATCAAGGCCCGTGCGGGGGCAGCCGTCACAGGCCTGCCCACCCTCGCCGACGACTCGGGGATCGAGGTCGACGTGCTGAACCGGATGCCCGGCGTACGGTCGGCGCGCTGGGCCGGTCCAGGCTCCTCCGACACGGACAACCTTGAGCTGTTGCTCCGTCAGATCAGCGACGTCGAGCCGCCCCGTCGGCGCGCCAGGTTCGTGTGCGCGATGGCGCTCGTACATCCGGACGGGACCGAGGAGGTGCTGCGCCGCACGATGGAAGGGATGCTCGTCGACGCTCCTCGCGGCGCCAACGGCTTCGGCTACGACCCCATCTTCGTCACCGAGGGCCACGACGTCACGAACGGCGAGCTCTCGCCGGACGAGAAGGACGCGGTGAGCCATCGCGGCCAGGCCGTACGGGCGATGCTTCCCCTGCTCGCTCGGCTGGAGCAGACGTCGTGAAGGCCTACCTCGACCTGCTGGACCGGGTCCTCACCGAAGGGGTCCAGCGGGACGACCGCACCGGCACGGGGACGTTGTCCGTGTTCGGCCACCAGATGCGGTTCGACCTGCGCGAGGGGTTCCCCATGCTCACGACGAAGCGCATCCACGTGCGGAGCGTGTTCGGTGAGCTGCTGTGGTTCCTGCGGGGCGACACCAACGTGGCGTGGCTCCACGAGAACGGCATCACCATCTGGGACGAGTGGGCCGACGCGAACGGTGACCTGGGGCCGGTCTATGGCGCCCAGTGGCGCTCCTGGCCCACGCCCGACGGGCGCCACATCGACCAGATCAGCCAGGTCATCGACCAGATCCGGGCCAACCCGTCGTCACGACGCCACATCGTCAGCGCCTGGAACGTGGGCGAGCTGGACAAGATGGCGCTGCCGCCCTGCCACGCCTTCTTCCAGTTCTACGTCGCCGAGGGGCGGCTGAGCTGCCAGCTGTACCAGCGGTCCGCCGACATCTTCCTCGGTGTGCCGTTCAACATCGCCTCGTACGCCCTGCTGACCCACCTCGTCGCGCACGTCACGGGCCTCGAGGTCGGGGACTTCGTGCACGTGCTCGGTGACACTCATCTCTACCTCAACCACATCGAGCAGGCGAAGAGGCAGCTGGGTCGCCAGCCCCGCCCCCTTCCGACGCTGTGGCTCAACCCCGAGGTCACCGCCATCGATGCGTTCACCCTCGAGGACATCCGTGTCGACGGCTACGATCCCCTCCCCGGGATCAAGGCACCGATCGCGGTCTGACAAGGAGCGAGATCGTGGAGAAGCGCACCCTCACCGCCATCGCCGCGTTCGCGCGGAACCGGGTCATCGGACGGGACAACGGCATGCCCTGGAACCTGCCGGAGGACTCCGCCCGGTTCCAGCGGATGACGATGGGGGGAGTGCTGGTCACCGGAAGGCGCACCCACGAGAGCATCGGCTTCCCGCTGCCGGGCCGGGTGACGCTGATCGTGACCCGCGACCCCTCGTACCGTGACGGCCGCACTCCGGTCGTCCACTCGGTGGAGGAGACGCTGAAGGCTCTCCAGGACTACCCCGACCGGCAGTGGTGGGTGTCAGGAGGGGGGGAGATCTACCGGCTGTTCTGGGACTACCTCACGGATCTCGACGTCACGGAGGTGCACGCAGACCCCCCCGGGGACGTGCTGTTCCCGCCGATCGACCCGAGGGAGTGGCTCGAGACCTCGCGGACACCCCGGCCGGGCTTCGACTTCGTCACCTACACCCGCCTCACCCCCTCACTACCACTGGAGTGATGTGAGGACCCTGCCACAAGCCCGGCAGCGGAGCCGAGCATGAGGCTTTTTGTCACCTACCGGTCTTCCAGTATGTCCTGTCATGAATCGTGCCCCTTGTCGGGTTGACCAGGGCTGAAGACTGGCCATATTGTCCGGAGAGCGCTTCCCAAACGGCTCGCCACAACGAGCAGCAGGCGTAGTTCAGCAAGGTTTCGGAGCGAGATCCAGGACCTGGGCCGAGTCTCGCGCTCTGAGCCAGCAGCGACACTCGCTGTGGAGGCCGTGGCAATGTAGTTCACACGCCGAGGAGTAAATGCTCGGCACGCGCGTTATGTGTCAGGACAAAGGCAGTCTTCAGCGTCAGAGGAGTCACTCATGAACGTATCTCGCCGAACGTTGTTGTCCGGGGCGGTGGGTTTAGGAGCCCTTGGGCTCGCCGCGTGCTCAGGTGGTAAGGCCGGGTCCGGGAGCTCCGCAGCGAGCGGGCCGATCCAGTTCTACCAGTCGGGCGACGCCAACCAGGGCGGCGGCTACGCCAAGATGGCGGCGCTGTACGAGCAGCAGACCGGCAAGAAGGTCGAGGTCGTCGAGGTCGCCTACGCCGACCTCCCCACGAAGATCAAGAACGCGGCCCAGGCCAACGCCCTGCCGGCCGTCGCCCGGATGCCAAGCATCGACCCCGTCTGGAAGGACCGGCTCGTCGACCTCAAGGACATCGCGACCGGGAACAAGGTCAAGATGGGCTTCGTCGTGCAGGACTCCTCCGGCAAGGCACTCAGCCTCCCGTCCGACATCACCGCAGTCGGCATGTACGTGAACAAGACCCTGTGGGACAAGGCAGGGGTCAAGTTCCCGACGTCGGAGGGAAGCATCTGGAGCTGGGACGAGTTCGTCGCCGCAGCGAAGCAGGTGCAGGGGAGCGCGGCCGCCAAGTACGGTCTGGTGTTCGACCGGTCCAGCCACCGTGAGAAGGCACTGATGTTCGAGTTCGGCAGCAACTGGTGGCTCCCCGACTCCAGCGGCACGTACACGACGAATGACGCGACCAAGACGGCGCTGAACTTCTTCAAGGGCATCACCGACGACAAGTTCATGCCGAAGTCGGTGTGGCTGTCCAACGACGACCCCAACGCCTTGTTCAAGTCCGGCCAGGTCGCCGCGTACTACTCCGGCTCGTGGCAGATCGCTGACTTCGCGGCGAACATCAAGAACTTCGAGTGGGCCTCCGTCTTCCTCCCGAAGCAGCCGGTGCGGGCCTCCAACTTCGGGGAGGCAGCGGAGATGGTCGTCTTCGACGGCACCGGTCAGGAGCAGGCGGGCCACGACTTCCTGAACTGGCTGTACACCCCGGCCAACTACCAGAAGCTGTGCGAGTACTCCGTCATGCTGCCGGCCGTGGACGGCGTCAACCCGAGCTACAGCGCCAACAAGGACGCGCTCAGCCTGTACAACCAGGAGATCGCCGCCTCACCGGCGATCGTCGGCCAGATCAAGCAGAACGACTTCAAGAACATGCTGAGTGGGAAGAGCG
>JACRAA010000062.1 GCA_016213595.1 Actinomycetota bacterium
CACCGCGCGCAGCCCGCGTCGACTCTGGCAAGGGTTCCTCAACCGGCCCCACGCCGATGCCGAGGCGCCACCCGTCGAGCCGGGTCAGGGCCACGACGGACTGCACGACCGCCCGTCCCGTGCCCACCAGGCCCTGCACCTCGTCCCCCGCCGTCCGCTCGTACGGCAGCACCTGCGCCACCGGGGACAGCACGGAGAGCGCCGCGGGGACCCGGTCCGAGGTCGTACGGCTGTCCACCTGGTCGGCGATGACCACGAATCTGAAGGCTATCGGCTTCACTCGAATAGTATAAGGCAAATGCCTTCATCGAAGAAGATGAAGGTTGGCGTCGTCTCCGTCGACTGGCAGATGAGGGGGTCTTCAGGAAGGCGGCCTCGACTCGCCCCGCTCGCCACGATGCAGTCATGACCACCCTGCCCCCGCGAGCCTTCCCGCCACCCCCGCCCGTCTACGGCCAGCAGCTCATCCCCGGCTGGGAGAACCGGGTCGCGCCGACAGGAGGTGGGGGCGGCCGCTTCGGGGACGTGTTCGACTTCTCCTTCGAGAGGTATGCCACGCCGGTCCTCGTCAAGGTCTTCTTCACCCTCGTCGTGGTCCTGTGCGTGCTGGAGTACGTAGTGAGCGTGATGCTGGCGTTCGGGACCGCCCTGACCCTGGCCGCCCTAGGGCTTCCGACAGGACCCGTCCTCGGCGTGGTTACGGTGCTGGTGGGGTGGATCCCCGGCTTCCTCGTGATGCTCCAAGCCCGTCTCGGGTGTGAGCGAGCCCTCGCCACGGTCCGTACCGCCATCGACCTGCGTGCGCTGCGAACCGGCTACCTGGGACCCGCCACAGACTGACTCTCCCCGAACGTCATCTCAGCCCTCCAGCAGTGTGATGCGTCCTGTGCTGCCGTCGAGTCGTACGAGCTGGCCCGTGGTCAGCCGCTCGGTGGCGGCGTGGACGCCGACCACGGCGGGCAGGCCGTACTCGCGGGCGACCACCGCGCCGTGCGTCATGAGTCCTCCCACCTCCGTGACGAGCCCCCCCGCGGTGAGGAAGAGCGGCGTCCAGGCCGGGTCCGTGCCGGGGCAGACGAGGATCTCGCCCGGGAGGAGTGTCGCGCTCGCCGGTGACAGGACGACTCGTACCCGGCCCTCGACGACGCCGGGCGACACCGGCGAGCCCATGAGGTCGCCCTCCGAGTCGGCCATGCCCTCGTAGAAGGCCCGGCCGTCGCCGAGCAGCAGCCGCGGCACCTGGCGGCGTCTCGCCTCGCGTGCGTACGCCTCCTTGTTGGCCGCCACCCGGCGCATCAGGTCGCCCTCAGGCAGGGACCACGCTTGCTGCAGGTCGCCCAGGTGGCAGTACATGACGTCGTCCGGGGCGTCGAGCCGGCCCGCGTCGACCAGGTCCTGGCCGGACGCGAGAAGCGCCTCGCGGACCAGGCCGAACACGCGGACGATGGTGAACTTCGGGGTCTCCCGGCCACCGAAGCCGCCTCGGACCGTACGGACCAGGCGGCCCACTGCCCGGGCCTTGAGCTGACCCGAGGGACCGCTCGCGGCGACCGTCGCGAGCAGGCGGTCGATCGCCAGCCGTGCCACCTCCCTGCCCTGTGCGTACTCGAGCGCGGGACCTGCGGCGTCCTCCGGCAGGCCGACGTAGGCCTGGAGCGAGGCGACAGCCCCGGTCGGGTCGTCCCGCCACCGCGGGAGGCCGAGGTCGATCTCGCCGACGCCGCGCATGCCGTACGCGTCGAGGAAGCCACGAAGTGCGGTCGACGCAACCTCCGGCAGCGCGCCCTCCCGATAGTCCGCGGCGACGTCCTCCGCCGGTCGGCCGAGCACGGCTGCCCGCGAGGCCTCGTCCCCGCGGATCGCTTCCGCCGCAGTCCAGAGCGCCATGTCCATCTGGGTCGTCACGTTCCCGTCCAGCGACCGCATCGCTTCCAAAGCCTCCGGCCCACCCAGCTCGCGCAGCAGGTGAAGCGCGATGCCGCCGACCGGCATGATCGGTCCGAACCGTACGAGCAGGACGGGGAACGCCTCCTCCAGCGACTCGTGCGTCGCGGCGATCCGCGCCAGAAGCCGTTCCTCGGCACCCTGGACTGCGGAGGCGCGCCTCAACCGCGTCTCCGCAGCGGTCACGAGCCCTTCACAAGCCGTCTCGAGACGGTGCCGTGCGAGCTCGGGGTCGAGGAAGGAGCGGACCAGGCCCGGCAGGATCCTGCGCACAGGGCGGGACAGCCCACGCGCGGAGCCGAGCGGCATCGGGCCGCCCTTCGGGGCCCAGCGGGGCTCGTCCAGCGAGGTGATGATGGAGGCCGAGGGCGGGTCCGCGAATGTCAGCAGTGCGGGGATGAGACGGTGCCCGACCCCGGTCCGGTAGGCGCGGTCGAGGCGCACCCAGAGGCGCTGGCCCGCGACACGCAGGATCGGGGAGTGCTCCAGCCTCGCGTCCGCCCCCAGGTCGCTGCCCACCATGCGATGGATCCCTCGCACGAGGAGCAGGAGCGCGTCCTGCCCGATCGGCGTGATCGGGGTCAGCACTCCCTGGAACGCCCCGAACGACTCCCACAGGCCGAGCTCGTCGGGGGTGTCGATGTCCTGCACCCGTTCGTACAGCGACGTGATCGCCCGGGCCTGCAGGAGCCAGAGCGTGCCCTCTGCTACGGCCCACTCGATGTCCTGCGGCGTCCCGTACTCCTGCTCGACCGCCACAGCGAGCCTCGCGACCCCGGAGAGCTGGTCGTCGTCGAGCGCCCAGGCCTCACCGGTGCGCTCCCGGGTCTCGACGCCGCCCCCGGCGACGGGCACGGTCACGACCGCCTTGTCGCCGCGCACGCGTTCCAGCACCTGCCCGCTCCGGCTGCACACGACGTGGTCGGGCACGACCTGGCCCGAGACGAGCGCCTCCCCGAGTCCCAGCGTCGCGTCGATGACGACCCGGTTCCTGGCACCGCTCAGCGGGTCCGCGGTGAACGCCACGCCGGACGCCTCGGAGGCGACCTGTCGCTGGACGACGACGGCGAGGGCGACGTGGTCGTGGGCGATGCCTGCTGTCGCCCGGTAGCCGATGGCCCGAGCCGTCCACAGGGAGCCCCAGCACTTCAGGACCGCCTCCAGCACGGGCTCGGGCCCCACCACGTTGAGGTACGTGTCCTGCTGGCCCGCGAACGAGGCCTCTGCCAGGTCCTCGGCGGTCGCGGAGCTCCGTACGGCGACAGCGCCCTCACCGAGGGATGCGAGCGCGCCCCGGACGGCTGCCGCGATGTCGTCGGGGACCTGCGCCGCCTCGAACGCCGCCCTGATCAGGGCAGAGGTGCGTTCGAGCGATGCCGGGTCGCTGCCGTGAAGGCCGGCCAGCGCGGTGGCTACGACCGCGTCGAGGTGGTTGGCCTCCACGACGGCACGGTAGGCGCTGGTCGTGACGACGAAGCCGGGCGGTACGGGGAAGCCTCGGGCAGCCAGTCGTACGAGGTTCACGGCCTTGCCCCCGCCTCGTTCCAGGCCGATGGCCTGCTCGGCCTGGTCCGTACCGAACGCGGCGATGTACGACCTCATCGCGCCATCATTCACCCATCCAGCATTCGGCGGCAGGCAGGAGTGCGGCTTCTTCGGTGACAATGGTGTCGCCGACCGCGAGGAGCAGCCGTGACCGACCCGTACGGGACAGAACGTGGACCCCAGTCCTCTGGACTGGGCGACCCGGGCAACCAGGGACCGCAGTTCGTCGCGCCCGGAGCGTACGGCCAGGCTCCGTCCCAGGGTCCGTACGGGCCGCCGCCGTACCCCCAAGGCCCGCCGCCGTACCGACAGGGTCCGCCGCCGTACCCCCAGGTTCCGCCGCCGTACCCCCAGGGTCCCCAGCAGCCGTACCCGCCAGGTTCTCCGCAGCCCGGCTACGGCTACCCCCCGACGTACGGCCCAGGTCCGCAGCAGCCGTACGGCCGGCCCTTCGCTCCGCCCCCACGGCCCCAGTCGCGCCGGTCCTCGGCGCCCGTCGTGGTCGTCGTCGTCCTCGCGATCCTGGCAGGCCTGCTCGTCGGTGGGTACGAGGTGTACCGCAGCGCGACCGTCGGCCCGGCCACCCAGCCGACACCGACCCGTCCCACCCGGCCGGTCAGTATGCCGCCCGTCGTCAGGTCGACGGGCGCTGCCTCAGCTCACGCGTCGGCGGGCATCGCGTGCGAAGCCGGCGACAGGATCACGACGGACACTTTCGTCGCCATCGTGCCTGCGAGCTGGTCGTGCGACGGCGACGACGGCGACGTCTCCATCACGTCGACGAGGTCCGACGCGATCTGGGTCGAGCACGACGCGGGGTCGGGCGACCCGACCGCCGACTGCAAGGCTCAGCTCGAGGGGCTCGGCGACCTCATGGTCCTGCCGCAGGAGACGTGGGGCGGCAGGCCGGCGCTCGCGTTCGAGGCGGTCGAGAGCGGGGACATCTTCGGCGTCCGGTGCGTCGTCGTCGGCTCTCAGACCTGGTACCTCATGTACTTCCCGCTGGACGCGGGGGACGAGGCGGCCGTACGCGCCGACGTCACGAGCCTCGTCTCCACATGGGTGTGGAAGTGACGTGGGTGTGGACATCAAGGGCGTCTGGAAGTGACGAGGCGCCCAGAGGCGGGGACGCGCTGACGCTGTGCGGGACGCCGGGCGCGAACCCGGCGCCCGATCCGAGCTAGAGCCGGCGCCGAGCGGCGCCGCGGTCCGCGGACTGCGCGAGCGAGGCGTAGATCTTCAGCGACTGGGACACCTCGCGGTCGCGGGCCTCGGGCTGCCAGCCCAGCTCGTCGCGGCGGGCGCGCCGGGCGGCGAGCTCGTCGTCGGACACGCAGAGGGTGATGGAGCGCTCCGGGATGGAGATGGCGATCTCGTCGCCGTCCTCGATGAGCCCGATGGCACCACCGGCCGCGGCCTCCGGCGAGATGTGCCCGATGCACAGGCCGCTCGAGCCTCCCGAGAACCGCCCGTCGGTGATGAGCGCGCACTGCGGACCGAGGCCCATCGCCTTGAGGTACGAGGTCGGGTACAGCATCTCCTGCATGCCGGGGCCGCCCTTGGGGCCCTCGTAGCGGACTACGACGACGTCGCCCGGCGTGATCTTCCCGCCGAGGATCGCCTCGACGGCAGCCTCCTGAGACTCGGACACGCGCGCCGTGCCGCGGAACGTCCACTGGTCCTCGGGCACGCCCGCGGTCTTGACGATGGCGCCGTCCGGGGCGATGTTGCCGCGCAGGATGGCGAGGCCGCCGTCAGCGGTGTACGGCGTGGCGGTCGAGCGGATGCAGCCGTTCTCGGCGTCCGTGTCGAGGCTGGCCCAGCGGTTCGTGGACGAGAACGCCTCGGTCGTACGGACTCCGCCCGGGGCCGCGTGGAACAGCTCCACCGCCTCGGGAGTGGCGGCGCCGCTGCGGATGTCCCAGTCCTGCAGCCAGGACTCCAGCGAGTCGGCGTGCACCGAGTGGACGTCGCGGTCGAGCAGCCCCCCGCGGTCGAGCTCCCCGAGGATCGCGGGGATGCCGCCGGCGCGGTGGACGTCCTCCATGTAGTACGCGTGCGAGTTCGGCGCGACCTTGCAGATGCAGGGGGTGTGGCGCGAGAGCTCGTCGATGTCGTACTGGTCGAAGTCGACCTCCCCCTCGACGGCCGCTGCGAGCAGGTGCAGGACCGTGTTCGTCGAGCCGCCCATGGCGATGTCGAGGCGCATGGCGTTGGAGAACGCCTGCTTGGTCGCGATGGAGCGTGGGAGGACGGAGGCGTCGTCGTCGCCGTACCAGCGCTTGGCCAGCTCGACGGCCGTCCTGCCCGCGCGGAGGAACAGGTCCTTGCGGGCCCCCGCCGTGGCCAGCGTCGAGCCGTTGCCCGGGAGGCCGAGGCCGAGCGCCTCGACGAGGCAGTTCATCGAGTTCGCGGTGAACATGCCGGAGCACGAGCCGCACGTGGGACAGGCGTTCTGCTCGACGATCTCGATCTGCTCGTCCGACACGTTCGGGTCAGCGGCCTGGATCATCGCGTCGACGAGGTCGAGGCCGACGTTGCTCTCGGTGCCGATCGTGGCGCGTCCCGCCTCCATGGGACCGCCGGACACGAAGACGGTGGTGATGTTGAGCCGCAGGGCCGCGATGAGCATGCCGGGCGTGATCTTGTCGCAGTTGGAGATGCAGACGAGGGCGTCGGCGCAGTGAGCGTTGACCATGTACTCGACGGCGTCCGCGATCACCTCGCGGCTGGGCAGGGAGTAGAGCATGCCGCCGTGTCCCATGGCGATGCCGTCGTCGACGGCGATCGTGTTGAACTCGCGGCCGACACCCCCGGCCTCGGCGATGGCTCCACACACGAGCTGGCCCATGTCCTTGAGGTGCACGTGCCCGGGGACGAACTGGGTGAACGAGTTTGCGACCGCGACGATGGGCTTGCCGAAGTCGTCGTTGGTCATGCCGGTCGCGCGCCAGAGCGCGCGGGCACCGGCCATGTTCCGGCCGTGGGTCGTCGTGCGGGAACGCAGAGCGGGCATGGATCCTCCTGGATGACGGGGAACAGGGTAACCCGATCAGGCGTCCCCGGTCCGCGCGTCCGAGATGCGCCCACCCATGTGGGCAAGGCGTTACGAAGCCAAGGGGCGGCGATGTGGGAGCGTCCGCGTCCCTGCCCCTGCACGCCCGTCCCGCGACCTCGCACCCCCTGCCGGACCATCGCACCCCCTGCATAGGGTGCGACGTCATGCTCGGGGTGCGACGTCGCGTGGCGGAGGGTGTGACCGGCCGCCGTGGGCCGGCGCACTCGGGCTCCCGCCTCAGACGTGCTCGCCCGCGACGAGGGCGGCGCGGCGAGCGTTCCGCAGCGAGCCCGCGAGGTAGACGCCGAGGCCGACCCAGACGAGAGCGAGGCCCGCGAAGTACAGCGGCGGTACGTGCTGGCCGAGCACGAAGAGTCCCGTGAGCAGCTGCAGCGTGGGCGAGACGAACTGCAGCATCCCGAGGGTGCTGAGCGGGATCCGGGGTGCGACGACGGCGAAGATCCACAGCGGGACAGCAGTCACGATGCCCGCGCCGATGAGCAGCAGCGTGGGCCCGAGACCGGTACCGAAATGACCCGCCGGCCCGAGGAAGAGCAGGTAGCCGAGCGCGATCGGGAGGAGGACTCCCGACTCGACGGTCAGCCCCTCCAGAGCGCCCAGCACCGCGCGCTTCTTCGCGACCCCGTACACGCCGAAGGTGACCGCGAGGACGAGCGCCACCCACACCGTCTTCGCCATGACGAACGCGATGACGGCGACGCCGATGGCGGCGAACGCGATGCCGATCAGCGACTGCCGCGCGGGCCGCTCGTGGAAGATCAGCATGCCGAGCACGACGTTGACGAGCGGGTTGAGGAAGTAGCCGAGGCTTGCCTCCGCGACGTGCCCGGCGTTCACCGCCCAGATGTACGTGAGCCAGTTGAGCGCGATGAGCACCGCCGCGGTCAGGAGGCGCGGCCAGGTGTAGCGGATGCTCTTCACCCAGGCCCACGGCCTGCGGAGCACCAGCAGCAGGACGGCGACGAGGACGAACGACCAGACGACGCGGTGGGCGAGCAGCTCCAACGCACCGGCCTGCTTGATGAGCGGCCAGTACAGCGCCGTGAAGCCCCACAGCACGTAGACGACGAAACCCTGCAGGGTCGCGCCGGCGTCACTCCTCCGGCCGCCCTCGTCGCTCACCGGCCGCTCTCGTCGCTCACCGGCAGAGCATGTCACAGCCTGTGGGCGCGCCTCCCGTGGTTCTCACTCACCTGGTTCTCACTCACCTGGTTCTCACTCGCCGCCGACGGAGGCCTTCTGCAGCCGCGACGCCGGCAGTACGGCGACGATCAGCGCGCCGTCCTCGAGGTAGGCGACGCGTGCGCACCACAGGTCGGCGACCCGAAGCCATTCCATGACGAGCCCCGGCGACGACTCGTCGACCAGGCAGAACGCCGTGGTCGGGCGACGCACCCGGTCGCCGATCGTTCCGAGCCCGGAACGGGTGCGCGTCGACATGTGTGTGACCGTACCCACAGGCTCGGACACGGGCAGCGTGGAGCTGACCGACCTAACGGCCGGCCCGCGTCACCTCTCCGACCACCTCGCCGGCCGCGCGGCGCAGGTTGGCCGGCCCCTGCCGCAGCGCCTCCGTACCGGGCTGGCCCTCCGGTGTGATGCAGACCAGCCGGACCGAGTCCGAGCCGAGGGCTCGGGCGTCGTCGGTGACGCGGCCGCCGAGAACCACGACCGGTACGCCGTGGCGGGCGGCGACCGCTGCCACGCCGGCCGGGGTCTTGCCCCGCAGCGTCTGCGCGTCGACGCTGCCCTCGCCGGTCAGGACGAGGTCGGCGACGGCGACAGCGCCGTCCAGCCCCACGGTCTCGGACACCAGCTCGACCCCGGGCCTCATGCGGGCCCCCAGGAAGCCGAGCAGTGCCCAGCCCAGGCCTCCCGCGGCCCCGGCCCCCGGGAGCGCGGCCGCCAAGCGGGCAGCCGGCGGCGCCACGGAGACGAGGCGGGCGAGAACGGCGTCGAGATAGTCGACGTCATCGGGCCCGGCCCCCTTCTGCGGCCCGTACACCGCACTCGCGCCCTGCTCGCCCAGCAGCGGGTTGGAGACATCGCACGCAGCCTCCACGAGGCAGTCGGCCAGCCGCGGGTCGAGCCGGCTCAGGTCCACCGCCACGCACCGTTCCAGATCGACGGGGACGGGTGCCAGCTCGACGCCCACGTCGTCCAGGAACCGCGCCCCCAGCTCGACGAGCAGGCCGGCGCCCGCGTCGTTGGTCGCCGACCCCCCCAGGCCGACGACGATGTGGCGCGCCCCCGCGTCCAGGGCGGCTCTGACGAGACTGCCCACGCCGCGTGTGGACGACCTGCGGACATCACGGTCGGCAGGCAGCACGCCCTCGAGGCCGGCAGCCGTGGCCATCTCGACCACGGCCCGGCGGCTCCCCGGCGACCAGACGTAGCCTGCCCCGACGGGTCGTCCGAGAGCGTCCGGGACGGTCTGCGGGACCCACAGGTCGCCGGTGGCCGCGGCGATGGCGGCAGCGAACCCCTCGCCGCCGTCGGACATCGGGAGCTGGATGACGACAGCGTCCGGATCGATGTCACGCACCCCGTCGGCCATCGCCTGCGCCGCCTCCGGTGCGGTCATCGACTCCTTGTACGAGTCGGGTGCGCACACCACGATCATCCGGCACCTCCCGGCCCGACTGTACGGGCTGGGCACGCTCAGGACGACGGCGGGGACCTCGTCCTGCTGGCCGCCCAAGGGGGGCCCAGGGGTTACGAGACGCGGGGCGGGGTATTGGAGCATGTCGGGGAAGTCCGACCACGCCCCCGAACCCGAGAAGGAGGGAACCATGGCTTCAAGCGAGCAGTACGAAGGCGTTCCACGCGAGTACAACGAGCCTGATGTCCGC
>JACRAA010000024.1 GCA_016213595.1 Actinomycetota bacterium
CCTCTACGCCACCGCCGATCTCCACGGCCTGCCGATCGAGGCGATGTCGCTGATGGTGGTCGTGGTGGCGACGGCCCTGGTCGGCGGTCTCGCGCCGGCCGTCGTGTCGGCCCTCGTGAGCGCCCTGCTGCTCAACTACCTCTTCACGCCGCCGCTCTACACGCTCACGATCGCCGAGCCGGAGAACGTCGTCACCATCGCGATCTTCGTCGCCGTCGGGATCGCCGTCGCGACGGTCGTCGACAACGCGGCACGTCGCACGGCCCAGGCGCGCGCGGCCCGGGCGGAGGCCGATGCGCTGACCGTCCTCGCCCACAGCCTGCTCACCACGACCGACGACACCGCGGGGCTGCTCTCGTCTGCCTGCCGTCTCTTCAACGCCACGGGAGCCGCGGTCGTCCGGCGCGACGACTCCGGGGTGGAGACGGTGGTCGCGAGCTGCGGCACGCCACCGGTCTCCGTCGAGCGCGCCGACATGGCGGCCGCGATCGACGGGCGCAGCACCCTGGTGCTCTCTGGTGCAACGCTCCCCGCGTCCGAGCGCGGGCTGCTCAACGCCTATGCCGCCTATGCCAAGGTCATGGCCGAGCGACGGCTCGCGACGGTCGCCGAGGTCGAGCGCCTGCGCCTCAAGGAGGCCGACCGCACCCGCACGGCCCTGCTCGCAGCCGTGTCGCACGACCTCCGCAACCCGCTCGCCGCGGCCAAGGTCGCGGTCGCCAGCCTACGGGCCACCGACGTCACCTTCTCGCCGGAGGACGAGGCGGAGCTCCTCGCGACCATCGAGGAGTCGACCGACCGGCTGAGCGCCCTCGTGGCCAACCTGCTGGACATGAGCCGGATCAACACCGGCTCCGTCCGGCCCCTGCTGACCGAGGTCGACCTCGCACCCGCGGTCCGCGGGAGCATCGCCCCGCTGGCGGGTGGTGAGCGCATCGACGTCGCGCTCGACCACGACCTCGTGGTGGTCGCGGACGCCGGCATGCTCGACCGGGTCGTGGCCAACATCTGCGAGAACGCGCTGAAGTACACGCCCGCGTCGGCCCACGTACGCATCGACGCGACGACGGCGGCAGACCGGGTGGTGCTGCGGATCGCCGACACCGGGCCCGGAGTGAAGGACCACGACCAGCAGCGGCTCTTCGCGCCGTTCCAGCGGCTCGGCGACGTGCCGCAGCAGGACGGCGTCGGCCTCGGCCTCGCAGTGGCGCACGGCCTGACCGAGGCGATGGGTGGGACGATCGCGACCGAGGAGACCCCCGGCGGCGGACTGACGTTCGTGCTGGAGCTCCCCACCCGGCTCCCCCCGTCGACCGAGCAGAGTGAGGCACCGTGACCTTCGTGCTCGTCGTCGACGACGACCCCGCCATGCGCCGCACCTTGTCCATCAACCTGCGGGCCCGCGACTACGAGGTCGAGACCGCCGGGGACGGCCGGTCGGCCTTGCAGGTCGTCGACGAGCTGATGCCTGACGTCGTGCTGCTCGACCTCGGCCTCCCCGACCTGGACGGCATCGCCGTACTCACGCAGCTGCGGTCGTTCACCCAGGTGCCGGTGATCGTCGTGTCCGCGCGCACCGAGTCCGACGACAAGGTGGAGGCGCTCGACCTGGGCGCCGACGACTTCATCACGAAGCCGTTCTCGATCGAGGAGCTCCTCGCCCGGGTGCGGGCCACGTCGCGCCGGGCCGGTCGCGAGGAGCCCGAGCTCGTGGTCGAGGTCGACGGGCTGCGGCTCGACATCACCGACTCGCGTGCGACGCGTGACGGCCAGGAGATCCACCTGACCCCGACCGAGTGGCGGATCGTCGACGTCCTGGCGCGCCGCCGCGGCCGGCTGGTGCGCCAGGCCGAGCTGCTGACCGCCGTGTGGGGTCCGGCGTACGACACCCAGACCAACTACCTCCGGGTCCACCTGGCGGCGATCCGGCGCAAGCTCGAGGCCGACCCGGGCCGGCCGGCGCTCTTCATCACCGAGCCGGGGATGGGCTACCGCTTCACGCCGTAGCCGAGTCGGCGAGTCTGTGTGCCGGGAGGGTGCCGAGTCGGCGCGTCTGTTCGGCCGCGTGCGTACAGATGGGCCGACTCGGTGGGTCGTGCGCGCACAGATGCGCCGGGTCAGCGGGGGACCCGGACCAGCAGTCGCCCGTGGATGCACTCCATCCAGAGCTCGCGGCCCTCGCCGATGGAGTCGCCGTCGAGCTGGCGCGGGGTCGGCGTCGACGCCTTGACCCGGACGCGCGAGCCGGTGCGGCGGTCGAGCGTCTCGTCGACGATCGTGCTCTTGCGCAGCACCCGCGAGGCGACGGTGATCCACGACAGGAACTGGCGCGGGTGGATGATCACGACGTCGAGGATGCCGTCGTCGATCGTGGCGTCGGGCAGCAGCGGCATGCCGGCCTGGAGGAAGCCGACGTTGCCGACGACGACGGTGCGGGCCCGGTGGACCGTGGGCTCCTCGTCGTCGATCTGGATCTCCACCTTGATCGCGGGGAACATCAGCGACCGCAGTCCGGAGACGACGTACGCGATCCAGCCGATCTTCTTCTTGATCTCCTCGTTGACGCCCTCCATGATCGCGGCGTCGAAGCCCATCCCGGCCATCACCATGAAGTGGGTGTCGTCGATGCCGTCGCCGCCGACCCGCACCAGGTCGATCGCGCGGTCCTGGCCGTTGAGCGCGACGTCGATGGCCGAGCGGAGGTAGAGCGGGACGTCGAGGTTGCGGGCCAGCAGGTTGCCGGTGCCCGCGGGAATGATCCCGACCGGGATGCCCGTGCCGGCGAGCTCGGCGCAGACCTCGCGCACCGTGCCGTCACCGCCGCACACGATCACGAGGTCGGCGCCGGAGACGGCGGCCTTCTCGGCCATGCCGGTGCCTGGGTCCTCGATCGTCGTGTACTGCCAGGTCGGCTCGGACCAGCCCGACTCCTTGGCCATCGCGCCGACCACCGCGCGGAACTGGCCCACGTCCTCCACCTTGATCGGGTTGAGGATCACCGCGAGCCGACGCTCGTTGGTGAAGACCTCCGGCAGCGGCTCGGCCCTGGCGGCGGTCGAGCGGGGGCGCGGGTCGACGACGGCGATCGTCGCGAGGAAGACGGCGAGCGCGAGCAGCGTCCCGCCGACCAGGTCGGTCGGGTAGTGACGTCCGAGCATGAGCCGGTCGAGGCAGACGACGAGCCACCACGCCACGACCAGCGTGATGCCGAGCCGCCGGAGGTTGGCGCGGCGCACGAAGAGCACGAGCAGCATGATCAGCAGGCAGGAGTACGCCGCCACGGACGAG
>JACRAA010000072.1 GCA_016213595.1 Actinomycetota bacterium
GCCGCCGAGCTCGGCCTAGACGTCGCCTTCTGCCGGCGTGCTGCGTTCCTCCATGACCTCGGCAAGGCCCTGACGCATGAGCACGAGGGGTCGCACGCTCTCGTCGGCGCTGACCTCGCCCGCCGTCACGGCGAGCACCCTGACATCGTCCACGCCATCGAGGCCCACCACAACGAGGTCGAGCCGCGCACCGTCGAGGCCGTCCTCGTCCAGGTCGTCGACGCGATCAGCGGCTCCCGTCCGGGCGCTCGGCGCGAGAGTCTGGAGGCGTACGTCCACCGCCTGGAGCGGCTCGAGGAGATCGCGACGTCCCACAAGGGTGTCGAACGGGCCTTCGCCGTACAGGCGGGCCGGGACGTGCGGGTCATGGTGTCGCCGACGCTCGTCGACGACGCCGAGGCCGCTGCGCTCGCCCGGCAGATCGCCAAGGAGATCTCCGAGGAGCTGACGTTCCCCGGCCAGATCCGTGTCACCGTCGTCCGCGAGAGCCGCGCCGTCGAGATCGCCTCCTGACCGGGTCCGCCTCACGTCGCGCGACCGGCGTCGGCCTCCAGGTCCGGGTCCATCGCTAGTCCCGTCCTCATCACAGCACCGGGACCGGCCCGACGTCCTCCCAGCGTGCGCTCCAGCCAGTGGGCCAACGAGGTCAGCGAGTAGTTGATGAGGATGAAGATCAGCGCCGCAACGATGAACGCGGTCACGAGGTTGCCCTTCACCGCGCTGAGGTTCTGCATCGACCGGATGAGGTCCGGGTAGGTGATCAGGTAGCCGAGCGCCGTGTCCTTGAGGATGACGACGAGCTGAGAGACCAGCGAGGGGAGCATCGCCGTGATGGCCTGCGGCAGCAGGACGCTCCACAACGTCTGACCAGGCGTCAGGCCGATCGCGAGTCCCGCCTCCCGCTGGCCCTGAGGCAGGCTGTGGACGCCCGAACGGATGAGCTCCGCCATGACGCACGAGTTGTACAGCGTGAGCCCCACCACGACGCCGAAGATCGGGAGGATGTCCCCGGGGAGCCTCAGCGTGAACAGTGCCACGTAGAACGCAAACAGCATCATCATGAGCACGGGCACCGAGCGGAAGAACTCGACGAAGACGGCAGAGACCCAGCCGACCAGTCGATTGTGGCTCAGCCGCCCTATCCCCAGGGCCAGACCGAGCGCGGAGGCGAGGACGACGCTGAGGAGCGCCGCCTGCAGCGTCATGAACACCCCCGGGTAGACGTAGTACTGCCACGTGTCGGGGGAGAGGAACGGTGCCCACATCTGCGGCGACAGCTGGTCGCGGAGCCCGTACACGACGAGGCCCAGCAGTCCCAGGACGACGACTGCCCCCACGACGCCGACGATCCTGTTCCGCCGAGCGGCCCTCGGACCGGGAATGTCGAAGAGGATCGACTGGGTCATCGCTGCACCGCGAGCCTGCGCGACACCTGGGTGAACAGCACGCCCATCGGCAACGTGAGGACGACGAACCCGAGGGACATCACCGCGAAGATGAGGTACAGCACATTGGGGGAGAACTCGATGGCGTTCTTCATCGCGTACGAGGCCTCAGCGACCCCGATCGTCGAGACGACCGTGGTGTTCTTCGTGAGAGCGATCATCGTGTTGCCCAGGGGCGCGATCGCACCTCGGAAGGCCTGGGGCAGGATCACCTCCCGCAGCGACTGCCCGAAGTCCAGCCCGATGGACCGCGCGGCTTCGGCCTGACCCACTCCCACGGTGTTGATCCCGCTCCGCAGCGCCTCCGCGACGAAGGAGGCGTGGTACAGGCTCAGCCCGACGACCCCCCACACGAACGCATGCGTCGAGGAGCGGGCCGAGAGCGGGGCGAGGTGCCAGCCCAACAGCTGGTAGAGGCAGAAGAAGAGGAAGAACACGATGAGCGTGAGCGGGGTGTTCCGCACGACGTTCACGTACATCGCCCCCGCCCACGAGAAGATCCTCACCGGGGAGACCCTCAGGATCGCGATGACGGTTCCGATGACGAGCGAGCCCACCGCGGCGTACACGGTGAGCTGGACCGTGACCCAGAAGGCCCCGAGCACGTCGTACTCCCGGACGAGGTCCAGCATTCCCCCTCCTTCCGCTCCGGAGATGTGGCCTACGAGCAGGGGTCCGCCTTGGGCGGGTTGTCGCCGGACGGCTTGAACCCGGAGGGACCGACCGTCTTGTCGAGCGCCGTCTGCCAGGCACCGGAGCTGACCATCTTTGCGATCGCCGTGTTGACCTTGGTGCAGAAGGCCGTGTCTCCCTTCTTCAGTCCTACGCCGTAGCGCTCCGTCGAGAACGTCTTGCCGACGACCTTGAGCTTGCCCTTGTACTGGTCCTGGGCCGCGTAGCCGGCGAGGATGACGTTGTCCGTGGTCACCGCGTCGAGCGTGCCCGCGGCCAGCGCCGTCACGCACTTGGAGTAGGTGTCCAGCTCCTGAAGGTCGACGCCCTTGGAGAAGCTGTCCTTGATCTTCTTCGCGGACGTGGAGCCCGTGACCGAGCAGAGCTTCTTGCCGTTGAGGGCGTCGGGTCCGGTGATGGACGTGTCGTCGGCCCGTACGAGGAGGTCCTGGCCGGCGATGAAGTAGGGGCCGGCGAACGACACCCGCTGCTTGCGGGCGTCGGTGATCGAGTACGTGGCGAAGATCAGCTGGACCTGGCCGCCCTCGATGAGCGTCTCCCGTTGTGCCGAGGGCGACTCCTTCCACGTGATCTGGTTCGCGGAGTAGCCCAGCTCCTTCGCCACGTACTTCGCCACCTCCACGTCGAAGCCGCTGTAGGTGTTGCCGTCCTTGATCCCGAGGCCGGGCTGGTCGAACTTGATGCCGATCGTGATGGAGCCCGTGGCGCCACCGGCGGATGCCGAGCCCGCTGGACCGGCCGGCGTACTCCCGGGAGCCGAGCAGGCGGTGGTGAGCGCGAGCAGTGCGCCCGCGAGGATGGCTAGAGGCTTTCGAGTCTTCATGTCTCTCCTTCGATGGTGGGCGGGACCGGTATCGCTTCTGATGGGGTGACGACTCAGTGGGTGAGGATCCTTCCGAGGAAGTCTCGTGCTCGGGCGGAGGTGGGCTTGGTGAAGAAGGTCTCGGGGTCGGACTCCTCGACGATCTGACCGTCGGCCATGAACACGACGCGGTCGGCGGCCTTGCGTGCGAAGCCCATCTCGTGCGTGACGACGACCATCGTCATCCCCGCCTTCGCGAGAGCCACCATGACATCCAGGACCTCGCCGACCATCTCCGGGTCGAGCGCGCTCGTGGGCTCGTCGAAGAGGATCACTTTCGGGTTCAACGCCAGGGCACGCGCGATGGCCACCCGCTGCTGCTGGCCTCCGGACAGCTGGGCTGGGTACTTCTCCGCCTGGTCCCTCACCCCGACGCGGTCCAGCAGCGCGAGCGCCTGCTCCTTGGCCACGGCGGGCGCCACCTTGCGTACCTTGACCGGACCCAGCGTCAGGTTCTGGAGGATGGTCCTGTGGGCGAAGAGGTTGAACGACTGGAAGACCATGCCCACCTCGGCCCGGAGCTTCGCGAGCTCCTTGCCCTCGGCCGGGAGCGGCACACCGTCGATCGTGATCGTGCCGGAGTCGATGCCCTCGAGACGGTTGATGACGCGGCACAACGTGGACTTGCCCGACCCCGACGGGCCGATCACCACGACCACCTCGCCTGGGGCGATGGCCAGGTTGATGTCCTTGAGCACGTGCAAGGCGCCGAAATGCTTGTTGACGCTGACGAGCTCGACCAACGGTTCTGACGCCATGTCACACCTTAGAACGTGCACGAGGTGACAAGACACCCCTCGCATGCACCGGAAGATCGGGGCCGGTTGCCCCGTCAACTAGAGTGAGCGCGCCATGACCGAGACCCTCACGCCCCGTACCTATCGTGTCGTCACGTACGGCTGCCAGATGAACGTGCACGACTCCGAACGGATCTCCGGACTGCTGGAGAACGCGGGGTACGTGGCCGCTCCCGGCGACGAGGCGGACGTCGTGGTCTTCAACACCTGCGCCGTGAGGGAGAACGCCGACAACCGCCTGTACGGGAACCTTGGCCACCTCGCGCCGGCCAAGGCGGCACGGCCGGGGATGCAGATCGCCGTGGGCGGCTGCATGGCCCAGAAGGACCGCGAGGTCATCGTCTCGCGCGCACCCTGGGTGGATGTCGTCTTCGGCACGAACAACGTCGGCGCCCTTCCCGTCCTCCTGGAACGGGCACGGATCGAGCAGGCGGCCCAGGTCGAGATCCGCGAGAGCCTCGAGCGGTTCCCCTCGACGCTGCCGTCGCGCCGTGAGAGCCCGTACGCCGGGTGGGTCGCCATCAGCGTCGGGTGCAGCAACACCTGTACGTTCTGCATCGTCCCGAGCCTCCGCGGCAAGCAGGCCGACCGCCGCCCCGGCGACGTCCTCGCAGAGGTGCAGCAGCTCGTGGCCGACGGCGTGCAGGAGGTGACGCTGCTCGGTCAGAACGTCAACGCGTACGGGCTCGACATCGGCGACCGCGACGCGTTCGCGAAGCTCCTCCGCGCCTGCGGGGACATCGACGGGCTCCGTCGGGTGAGGTTCACCAGCCCGCACCCGAAGGACTTCACGGACTCGGTCATCGAGGCGATGGCGACGACGCCCAACGTCATGCCCAGCCTGCACATGCCGCTCCAGTCCGGATCGGACGCCGTCCTGCGGAGGATGCGCCGCTCGTACAGGTCCGAGCGCTACCTCGGCATCCTCGACCGGGTGCGGCAGTCCCTGCCGGAGGCGGCCATCACCACCGACATCATCGTCGGGTTCCCCGGGGAGACCGACCAGGACTTCGAGGACACCCTCGCTGTGGTCCGCGAGGCGCGCTACGCGGCGGCGTTCACGTTCCAGTACTCGATCCGGCCCGGCACTCCTGCTGCCACGATGCCCGACCAGGTCCCGCGAGCGGTCGTCACGGAGCGGTACGACAGGCTCGTCCAGCTCGTCGGTGAGATCGCCCTGGAGGAGAACAGGGCGCTCGTGGGGAGCGAGGTCGAGGTCATGTTCGCGGACGGCGAGGGCCGCAAGGACGCGGCGACGAGCCGCCTCTCGGGACGGGCGCGGGACAACCGGCTCGTGCATGTGGCCGTCGGCGAGGGCGAGCTGCCTCGGCCGGGTGACATCGCGCGGACGAGGGTCACGTACGCGGCGCCGCACCACCTCGTCGCCGACGCCGGCATCCACGGTCTCGAGCGGACCAGGGGCGGCGACGCCTGGGAGGCCCGGACCAGTGCACCGCCGGCGGGCGTCGCGCTGGGGATGCCGGCGCTGCGCGCCTAGCGTCCACACCTTTGCGGCGTCCACGCCTGGACCTGCACCCCTACCTGGACTGCCCAACCCGCAGACCTGTTCGAACCCGGACATGCCACCGGGGTCGTACACACTGTGTACGACCCCGGCTTGGGCTTATCGCCGCTGACTAGGCCTCGGAGGAGGCGGTGGAGTTGTCGACCCGGAACCTCGGGAAGTTCTCTTCGCGAAGTGCTGGGCCTGGTCGACTGATGGACTACTGCCCGCCAGTCTTCGTTGTGACCAGGTCACCGATCGAGTCGATGCCGTCCTTGACCTGATTCTCGTGCCCCGAACCAGCGGCGTTATGACTATCCGTCAAGCCCATATCTGGGACACCTCCTTTCGCCGTGCCTCCGCCGGGGGTTGTTCCACGACCCTTGTCCGACGGGACGCCTTCGCGGCGTCACTCGGCCATTGTTGCCCGCACCTCCAGGATCTCCAAGAGGTATTCCTCCCTGAGACACCCCTGAGCCCGACCCCTGCGAGGAAGGTGCAGACTGTCCGCGTGCCCTCGCCGATCCTCGCCCTCCTGGGTCCCACGGCCAGCGGCAAGTCGAGGCTCGGCGTGCGCTTGGCGGTGCACCTGAGGGAGAGCGGCAGGCCGGCGGAGATCGTCAATGCCGACTCGATGCTGGTCTACCGCGGGATGGACATCGGGACGGCGAAGCCCACGCTCGACGAGCGCGGAGGGGTTCCCCACCACCTCGTCGACATCCTCGACGTCCGCGAGAGCGCGACCGTCGCCGACTTCCAGAGGCTCGCGCGGGCTGCCATCGCCTCGTGCCAACAGCGAGGCGTCCTGCCGATCCTGGTCGGCGGCTCGGCGCTGTACCTGCGGGCGATCCTCGACGAGTTCGCCTTCCCGGGGACAGACCCCGACGTGCGTGCCGAGCTCGAGGCAGAGCTCGCGGTGACCGGACCGCAGGCGCTGTACGAGCGGTTGTCGCGGCTCGCGCCCGAGGCTGCCGCTGGGATCGAGCCGATGAACGGCCGCCGGGTGGTGCGTGCGCTGGAGGTGGTGGCACTCACGGGGTCCTACCGGGCGACGTTGCCCGAGCACCGGTACGCGCTGCCCGGTGTCGTACAGGTCGGGCTGGCCCTGGACCGGGCCACGATGGACGCGCGGATCGACGCGCGCGTCGACGAGATGTGGAGGCGAGGGCTGGTCGCCGAGGTGCGGGGGCTGGCGGA
>JACRAA010000073.1 GCA_016213595.1 Actinomycetota bacterium
ACCGTCCAGGCGTCGACCCCGAGCGCCGCCAGCGAGGTGTCGATGGCACGCAGCCGGGCGTCGGCGAGCAGCGCCGGTACGGTCGGGTAGGGGCTGGCGCCGAGCTGGAGCTTCGTCGCGTTCGACATCCGCGACACGACCCACGTCGTGGGGTCGGGGGACGTGAGCTGGACGAGCCGGCGCAGGCCGCGGGCATGGGCGGCACGCGCCCGCTGCTCGGTGTCGAGGACCGCCACGCCCACCGTCGACCCCTCGTCGCGCAGTGCCGGGTAGCCGACGACCTCCGTGCCGCCGGACATCGTGACCAGCCGCTCCTCGAGGGGCGGGAAGGACCAGCTCGTCGCTCCCGTCACCGACGCCCGCCGGTTGACCTTCGTGAGCGTCCTGCTCACGGTCGTGGTCAGGGTCGACTGCAGCGCCGCCAGGTCCTCGCCACGCGCCACCTCCTTGCCGCCGTCGACGACCACGAGGGTGGCCCGCAGGTGTGGTGGCAGCTCCCTGTCCCCCCACTGTCCTGAAGGGTCCGTGCCCGTCAGGGTCCGCAGGGCCACCGCCAGTGCGTCGGGGAACGTGATGTTGTCGGGCGCGGTGTCCCCCGCCGGTGCGGAGGCGACGTCGGGGCGCTGGGCCAGCCACGCCAGCGCCGCGGCGGCGTGGTTGGGTGCCGGGACGAAAGAGGTCCGTACGTGCTTGGGGAGCGACCGGATGAGCTCGGTGGCGAGCTCCTCCCGGTAGCCAGGCACGTTCCAGGTGAACGCGGCCGGAGGCAGCTGGTTGAGGATGGTGACCGGGACCTCGATCGACACCCCGTCGTGCTGCGAGCCGGGGTCGAACACGTACGTGATCTCGAGCTCATGGCTGCCGACACGCCACCAGTCGGGGAAGCCGGAGGCGGAGATGTCGGTCTGCTCGTCGGCGACGAGGTCCTTCAGCGTCAGGTCGAGGTACGCGTCGTCCTCCTGGCGCTTCGTGCGCCACCAGCTGTCGAAATGGCGCTGCGAGACGACATCCGCCGGGACCCGCGCGTCGTAGAACGCGAAGATCGCGGCGTCGTCGACGACCAGGTCACGTCGCCGGGTCCGCTCCTCGAGCTCGGCCGCCTGCTCGCGCACCGAGGCGTTCCGCGCGACGAAGTGGTGACGCGTGCGCCAGCGCCCCTCCACGAGCGCCGCCTGGATGAAGATCCGCCGCGCCTCCTCCGGGTCGATGCGCGAGTACTGGACGGTCCGGCCGGCGATGATGGGGATCCCGTACAGGTTGACCGTCTCGTACGCGAGCACGGCGCCCTGAGACTCCGACCAGTGCGGCTCCGCGTAGGTGCGGCTCAGCACGTGGCCGGCCACCGCCTCGATCCACTCGGCCTCGACGCCGGCAACCGTACGGGCCCAGAGCCGGGTCGTCTCGACGAGCTCGTAGGCCACCGCGAGCGGCGGGGGCGTCCTGGCGATCGCCGAGCCCGGCGCGATGGCCCAGGAAGCTCCGCGGGCGCCCCGGTACTCACGCGGTCCGAGGCGAGCCCGCTTGCGGGCCGGCAGGTCCGTACGGTCGTTGCGGGTGTCGAGCAGCCCGACGTGGCTGAGCAGGCCGGACAGGATCGCCGTGTGGATGAGGTCCGCGGGCGCCGCTTCCGTATTGCGTGCCAGGTCCAGCTCGTCGCAGATCTGGCGCAGCTGGGTGTGGAGGTCCTGCCACTCCCGAACGCGCAGCGCGTTGAGGTACTCGTCGCGGCACAGCCGCCGGAACGCGTTGCCGGACAGCGCCTTGCGCCGGTCGCGCAGGTACGCCCACAGGCGCAGGATCGCGACGAAGTCCGAGCCGTCCGGTGCTGCCTGTTCCCCGTCCGCCTCCCCGTCCGCCCCCGGAGCGGGTGCCCAGAACCGCCGGTGGAGCTGGTCGGCCTGCTCGCGCTTCTCCTGCGGCCGCTCCTTCACGTCGGGAATGGCGAGCGCCGCGACGATGACCTGTACCTCGCGCAGGCATCCCCTGGCCGATGCCTCGACGAGCATCCGCGCGAGCCGCGGGTCGACGGGGAGCCGCGCCAGCTGGTGGCCGACGGGCGTGAGCCGGGGGCTCGTACCGCGGCCCTCGAGCGCTCCCAGCTCGGTGAGCGTGCGCAGGCCGTCCGTGATCTGCCCGGCGTCGGGCGGCTCGACGAACGGGAAGTCGACGATGTCGCCCAGCTCGGCCTCCGCCATCTGCAGGATGACCGAGGCCAGGTTCGTCCGCAGGATCTCCGGCTCGGTGTACTGGGGCCGGGTCTCGTAGTCGGCCTCGCTGTACAGCCGGATGCAGATTCCCGGCGCCACGCGACCGCAGCGTCCGGCCCGCTGGTCCGCGGAGGCCCTCGAGATGGGCTCGATGGGCAGCCGCTGGACCTTGGTCCGTTTCGAGTAGCGCGAGATGCGGGCGGTGCCGCTGTCGACCACGTACCGGATGCCGGGCACGGTGAGGGACGTCTCGGCCACGTTGGTGGCGATGACGACGCGGCGGCCCGTGTGGGGGGCGAAGACCCGGTGCTGCTCGGCGACGGACAGCCGTGCGTACAGGGGCAGCACCTCGGTGAACCTCAGGTTGCGCGCGGTGATCGCGTCCGAGGCGTCCCTGATCTCGCGCTCCCCTGAGCAGAAGACCAGAACGTCCCCGTCGCCGGCTGCCTGGAGCTCGACGACCGCGTCGCAGATGGCCTCGGCGAGGTCGCGCTCGTCCGCCGGGGGAGCCGGCCGGGAACGCGGCGTCTCGTCCTCGTCGGCGACGGCACCGTCGTCGCGTACGGGCCGGTAGCGGACCTCGACCGGGTACGTGCGACCGGAGACCTCGACGACGGGGGCGTCGTCGAAGTGCTCAGAGAAGCGGGCCGTGTCGATCGTGGCGCTGGTGACGATCACCTTGAGGTCGGGCCGGCGCGGCAGGAGCTGCTTGAGGTAGCCGAGGAGGAAGTCGATATTGAGGCTCCGCTCGTGAGCCTCGTCGACGATGATCGTGTCGTACGCGCGCAGGTCACGGTCGTGGGCGATCTCCGCGAGCAGGATGCCGTCGGTCATGACCTTGACCCGTGTCCGCCGGCCCGCCTTCC
>JACRAA010000008.1 GCA_016213595.1 Actinomycetota bacterium
CAGGACGGACGCCACCTTCTCGGAGCTGCCCAGGGGACCCTGCCACGAGTACTCCGCGCGGTAGCTGGCGCGCTCGGCCGGCTGCGGGATCCAGTCGAGGCGTACGGGCACGCCAAGAGCGCCGGCCACCGCCCACTCGATGTGCGGGCAGAGCGCCGACGGGGTGGAGTGCACAAAGAACACTCCGCGGGTCTGGCTCATTCGTTCCTCCCAGGGTCCAGGTATGCCTTCCCCAGCAGCCTCGAGTCGAGAGGAACTGCGCCCATTGTGCCCCAGCCGTCACACAAGCACCAGTAGGTGCGGCCTGCCGCGCAGCGCCGGTCGCCCTAGGCTCGGCTCATGCCCGTCACCCTCCCGTACGGATCCTGGCCCTCTCCCGTCTCGACCGACCTCATCACCTCGGCAACGGTGGGTCTCGAGGGCGGCGTGGTGGACGGTGACGACGTGTACTGGGTCGAGAGCCACGCCTCGCAGGGCGGCCGGGCGTCGCTGTGGCGGCTCGGCCCGGACGGGTCCAAGGCAGAGGTCACACCCGACCACAACGTGCGCTCGAGCGTCCACGAGTACGGCGGCGGGGCGTTCTCGGTGGCGTCGGGAGTCGTCGCCTACGTCGACTTCGCCTCGCAGCAGGTCCACGTCGTGGAGAACGGCGAGCCGCCGCGAGCGATCACCCCGGCGGGACGGCTGCGGTACGGAGGTCTGGTCGTCGTGCCGGGACGGCGTCGCCTGTACGCGGTGCGGGAGGACCACACGCTCTCCGACCTCGACTGCGTCAACACGCTCGTACGGCTCGACCTCGACTCGGACAACCCGGGCGGCGGTGTCGTCGTGGCGTCGGGAGCGGACTTCTACTCCCAGCCGGCGGTCTCGGACGACGACCGGCTCGCGTGGTTCGAGTGGGACCACCCGGACATGCCCTGGGACGCGACACGCCTTGTCGTCGCGGAGGGCGACGGCAGCGAAGCGGTGGTCGTGGCGGGAGGCACGGAGGAGTCGGCCATCTACCCCGCCTGGGCACCGGACGGCTCCCTGCTCTTCTGCTCCGACCGTACGGGCTGGTGGAACCTCCATCGCTGGGACGGTCCGGATGTCACCCCGCTCCACAACGACCCGTACGACTGCTGCAACGCCCCCTGGCTGCTCGGCGCCGCTCCGTACAGCGTCCTGGACGACCAACGTGTCGTGGTCACGCTGTGGATGGACGGGCTGCCGCGTCCAGGGCTGGTGACGGAGGGGCGGTTCGCACCGCTGGACCTGGAGGCGACCTCCCTGGCCTACGGAGGCTCGGGGACGCGGACGGTCGCGCGGATCGGGTACGCCGGCGCCCCGCTGGAGCTCGCGGTCGTCGACTGGGAGACCGGTGAACGGACGACGCTGCGGAAGAGCTCCGAAACACAGCTCGCCGTCGTCTCGGCCGCCGAGGCGCTCACCTGGGAGGGGCCGGGGGGGACAGTCCAGGCGTGGTGGTACGCGCCAAGAGGCCACGACGTCGTCGCACCGGCGGGCGAGCTGCCGCCGGTCATCGTGAAGTCCCACGGCGGCCCGACCGGGTTCTCGTCGGCCGACCTCAGCCTCGCGAACCAGTTCTGGACGAGCCGCGGCATCGCCGTCCTCGACGTCAACTATGGAGGCTCGTCACACTTCGGCCGGGCGTACCGGAACCGGCTGCGGGGCCGGTGGGGCCTCGTCGACGTCCGGGACTGCGTCGACGCCGTGCGCGTTGTCGTCGACCGCGGCCTCGCCGACCCGGCGCGGGTCGCGATCATGGGCGGCTCGGCGGGTGGCTACACGACGCTTCAGGCCCTCGTGTCCAGCGACGTCTTCGGCGCCGGCTTGTCCGACTACGGCATCAGCGACCTCGCGACGCTGGCCACCGACACCCACAAGTTCGAGTCCCGCTACACGGACGGCCTCGTCGCGCCGTGGCCGGCGGGAAAGGCGGTGTACGAGGAGCGCTCCCCCATCCACCACCTCGACCGCCTGAGCTCGCCGATGCTGCTCCAGCAGGGGCTGGAGGACAGGGTCGTACCGCCCAGCCAGGCCCGGGCGATGGCGGCGGCCGTCCGCGCCAAGGGCCTGCCGGTGGCGCTGGTGCTGTACCAGGGAGAGGGCCACGGCTTCCGGCGGGCCGAGACGATCGCCGCCTCGCTGAACGCGAAGCTGTCGTTCCTGGGACAGGTCTTCGGGTTCGTGCCGGCCGGCGACGTGCCGCTGCTGGCGGTCGCCAACCTGTCGCCGCAGCCCATGGCCGGAGCCGCACGTACGGACGGGCAGGCTGGCTAGGGTGGCGAGCATGGAACTGAGCTGGTCCCGGTCGTTGATGGTGCTCCGACTCTCATCCGCGGCGGCAGCGGCCCTGACGCTCGTCCAGGTCGTCCTCGTCCTGCTCACGGTCGCCAAGGTGGGCTCGCTCATCGAGGTGCACGGTGCTGTCGGCTACCTCTCGCTGCTGGCGACCCTCACCGCGACCGTGGCTGCGTACGTGTGGTTCCGCCAGGGCGGCAGCAGGGGACTCCTCATGCACGCCGGCGGCATCGTCGTCCTCATGCTCGTACAGATCGCGCTGGGCGAGCTCAAGGCCGTGTGGTTCCACGTGGGCCTAGGCGTGCTCATCGTCGTGGGCGCCATCGCTCTGGCGACCCTGGCCTACCGCAAGCCGGGCGGCGCCGCCTGAGGCGTGCCGCTCGGGCTGGTCTGCGCGGCCATCAGCGGGCAGGGGCTGCCTGCCCGCCAGTCAGGCTCGCGGGCCGAAGAGGGCGGAGCCGATCCGTACGCACGTGGAGCCGTGGGCGATGGCCAGCCGGAAGTCCCCCGACATCCCCATGGAGAGGTCGTCCCAGCCACTCCCGTACCGGTCACGCAGCCGGTCCCGCACGCGGGCCAGCGTCTCGAAGCACGCGGCCACCTCACGGTCGTCCTCCGAGGGCAGCGCGATCGTCATGAGGCCCTTGGGCACGAGCCGCCCGTACGCCTGCAGGGACTCCGCGAAGGCCTCGACCTCGTCCGGACGGAGGCCGGACTTCGTGGCCTCCCCCGACGTGTTCACCTGGACGAGCACGTCGAGGGTCCGACCGGCAGCCGCCAGCCGTCGGTCGAGGTCGGCGGCCAGCTCGAGGGAGTCCAGCGACTGGAGCTCCGCGGCCAGGTCCACGACGACCGCCGCCTTGTTCCGCTGGACGTGACCGATGACCGACCACGACAGGTCGGTGAGCCCGGACAGCTCCCCGGCCTTCTCCCGCAGCTCCTGGAGGCGGTTCTCGCCGAACCAGCGACAGCCCGCGTCGTACGCCTCCCGGACCGTCGACGACGGCCGTGTCTTGGACACCGCCAACAGCCGCACCTCAGCGGGGTCTCGCCCCGCGTCCGCGCAAGCCGCAGCGATCTGTGCCCGAACCTCGTCGACCCTGTCCCCGACCTCGCTCACGGCCAGCGGGCTCCCAGCGACACGGCCGCCAGCGCGGCGATGATCCCGAAGATCGTGGCGATGCCCGCGTACTTCTCGGTGATCTCCGCTTCGACCTTCTGGTAGCCGATCTGGTGGGCGATGCTGTCGTACACCTGCTTGAGCTCCCCTGCCGACGCGGCCGAGAACTTCTTCCCACCCGAGTTGTCCGCGATGCGCTGCAGCTCGGCGTGGTCGACCGGTACGGGCTGACGCTGGCCGCGGGAGTCGACGACGTACCCGCCGGCCGTCCCGTACGCGATCGTGTAGACGGGGACGCCCCTCTTCTTCGCGTCCGAGGCGGCCGTCGACGAGCTCCGGCCGAGGTTCGAGGCGCCGTCGGAGAGGAGCACGATCGCGGCGGGAGGCGTCTGGTCGGGGTGGTTGGGGTCGGCGGGCACGAGCGCGAGCGCGTCGAGGGAGGTGTAGATCCCCTCACCGATGGCGGTCGACGGTGCGAGCGCGAGGTTCTGGATGCCGGCAGACACGGTGCCCCGGTCGGTCGTGGGAGGCACGATGACGGAGGCGGTGCCCGCGAACGCGACGAGTGCGACGTTGAACCCGGGCGGCAGGCTGGCGAGGAAGCTCTCGGCTCCCGCCTGCGCGGCCTGGAGCCGCGTCGGCTTCACGTCGTCGGCCTCCATCGACTTCGACACGTCGATGGCGATGACGACGGTCGCCCGGTCGCGCGGCACCAGCGTGTACCCCCGAGGCATCGCCCAGGCGACGACGAGCGAGGCGAGGCTGAGGATCGAGGCGGCCACCGCGACATGCCGCTTCCACGCGGCCTGCTTGCGCACGAGCAGCTCGAGGCTCCCCGGGACGCGCCGCGTGCCGGTACGGCTCTTCTGCCACGCGAGCGCCACGTACACGCCGGCCAGCACCGGCACGGCCAGCAGTGCCCACAGTCGCTCGGGGAAGAAGTAGTCGGTGGGGATCATGCCCACCTCGCTCCCAGGATCAGCGCGCCCACGGCCGCGAGCAGCGCGAACACGAGGCCCACGCCGGCCGCCGTGGCCGTGATCTCCTTGACCTTGCTCTCGTAGCCCACCTCGGACTTGATGTTCTGGTAGGCGTTCTTGAGCTGGGAGACGTTGTCGGCGCTGTACTCCTGGCCCTTCGTGGCCTGCGAGATGGCCGTCAGTGTCGCGGGGTCTGGCGGCACCCGGTAGCGCTTCCCGTCCAGGTCGACGTAGCCGTTGTCAGTGCCGTACGCGATCGTGTAGATCGGCACGCCGCGCTTGGCCGCGTCCTGCGCCTCCTGCAAGGGAGCCTGTCCCGCGTTGCTCGCACCGTCGGACAGCAGCACGACCATGCCCGGCGCGGGCGCGCTGTTGCTGCCCTTGGGCGCCTGGTCGAGAGCGGCCAGCGAGGCCTTGATCGCGCCGCCGATCGCGGTGCCGTCCTGGGGCTGGAGGGCGTCGATCGCACGGTTGAGCGCGGTACGGTCCGTGATCGGCGGAACCCGTACCGACGGGTTGCCGGACAGCGACACGACCGCCACGTTGTACGCGGTGGGCAGCGACGCGACGAAGGCCTTCGCGGCGGTCTTCGCGGCCTCGAGGCGGGTCGGCTGGACGTCGGTGGCCGTCATGGACTCCGACACGTCGAGGACGAGCACGACGGTGGCGCGCTCCCGCGGGACCTTGTCCATGCCGTTCGGGCGAGCCCACGCGCCGATCAGCGTGACGAGGCTGAGCAGCGCGAGCGCGACCGTGACGTGCCGCAGCCACTGCGACTGCTTCGGCAGAACCATGGCCAGGACCGACGTGTTCGTGAACCGGATCCCGGAGCTCGACTTGCGGTGCAGCAGGACGATGTAGACGGCGACGAGCAGCGGGATGATCGCCAGCAGCCACAGCCGCTCGGGAGCGATGAACCCCGTCACGGGGAGCGCGAGGGGCGTCACTTGCTCACTCCTTGCGGTGGGACGTGCAGCTGGCCGGCCACGCGCCGGTACGCGAGGACGAAGCGCGCGATGTCCTGCACCCAGTCCCGGTCCGTACGGAGCTGGATGTGGGCGGCGCCGGCGCGCCGGAGAGAGACCCGGATCCGCTCCCGCTGAGCGGCGCTCGCCGCATCCATGCGGGCACGCGCGGCGGCATCGGAGGTGTTCACGTACCGCTGGAAGTCGGTCTCGGGGTCACGGATCAGCAGGTCGCCGATGTCGGGGAACTCGATCTCGCGACGGTCCACGACCTCGATGCCGATGACCTGGTTGCGTACCGCCAGACGTCGCAGCGCACGCTCCCACGACGGTTCGATGTTGGGGTCGAGCTCGAAGTCGCCCGGCTCGAGGAAGTCCGACACCACGACGCGGAGCCCGCGCCGCCGCTGCGTGCGAGCGAGCTGCTCGATGCCGTCGGCGAGGGTCATCGTGCCCGGGGCGTGGTCGTGGACGATCGGCTCGGTGAGCATGCGGCGCAGCAGTCCGTACAGCGCCATACGACCGGACTGGGCAGGCAGCCGGCGCACGCCGTCGGGGCGCATCACCATCCCGCCGAACCGGTCACCCATGCGCTGGCTGAGGAAGCCGATCGTCGCGATCGCCGCAATCCCCAGGTCCCGCTTCGTGACCCCCTCGGTGCCCCAGTTCATCGACGGCGTGACGTCGAGCAGCGCCCACACCTCGAGCTCGCGGTCAGCGATGGTGTCGCGGACGTGCGGGACGGTGGTACGGGCTGTGACCGCCCAGTCCATGCGGCGGACGTCGTCCTGGCCCGGCTGGTACGGGCGGGCGTCGTTGAAGTCGGACCCAGGCCCTGGAAGCAGACCCAGGTGGTCGCCGTGGAGGTAGCCCTCGAGGCGCCGGACGATCGCCAGCTCGAGCCGACGCAGCGCCGCTTCGGGCGCCAGCTGGCTCAGGGGCAGCGACGGGCCCGCCGGCTCGGCGAGGACCGAGGCGGCCGGCTGACCGGTCGGTGGCGCGAAGCCGGGTTCGGTCATGGTCAGTTGTGGAAGGCGGGCGACCGGTGCTGCGCGTTGGGCTGCTGAGCCTGGTTCCACACCGGCGTGGGCGGCGGCACCATCGCGAGGATCCGCTCGACGACCTGGGCCGTGGAGACGTTGTCGGCGACAGCGTCGAAGCCGAGGACGATCCGGTGGCTCATGACGTCCCTCGCGACGGACTGGACGTCCGTCGGCAGCACGTAGTCGCGCCCGTGGATGAGGGCGAGCGCGCGGGAGGCCGCGACGAGACCCAGCGTCGCGCGGGGCGAGCAGCCGATGGAGATGACGGGCACGAGGTCGGGCATGCCGAACTCGGCCGGCGTGCGGGTGGCGAGGACGAGCCGCACGATGTACTCGGCGACGAGGTTGTGCACGAAGATGTTCGACGCCTTGTCCTGGAGCTGCCGGATGACCTCGGGGTTGAGGACGGGCGACGGCTCCGGCGGGCTGACCGACATCCGGCGGAGGATCTCGAACTCCTCGTTGCCACGCGGGTACGGCACGTCCACCTTGAGCAGGAAGCGGTCACGCTGCGCCTCGGGCAGCGGGTAGACGCCTTCGGACTCGATGGGGTTCTGGGTGGCGATGACGATGAAGGGCTTCTTCGCCGGGTACGTCTTGCCGGCGATCGAGACCTGCTGCTCGGCCATCAGCTCGAGCATGGCCGACTGCACCTTGGCCGGGGCGCGGTTGATCTCGTCGGCGAGGACGAAGTTGACGAACACCGGGCCGAGCTCGATGTCGAACTTCTCCTTGGACGCGGAGTAGATGCGGGTGCCGACGATGTCCGACGGTACGAGGTCGGGCGTGAACTGGATGCGGGCGAAGTCGCCGCCCACCACAGTGGCGAAGGACCGTACGGCCAACGTCTTGGCCACGCCCGGCACGCCTTCGAGGAGGCAGTGGCCCTTGGCGAGGAGTGCGACCATCAGCTGCTCGACCATGTGCTCCTGGCCCACGATGACCCGCTGGACCTGGGCGATGGCATCCGTGAGGAGCCGGGCTGCCTGCTCGGTCGTGAGCGGACCAGAGGCTGGCGGCTGGTTGGTCACTGTTCTCCCCCATGGGTGGCAAGGACTGCGTCTCGCCCACGATACCGGCTCAGTCCGTGCGGACCCGGCGCCGAACCTGTGAACCGGGCTCGCGAATGAACGGCCTGCTGGAGGCCTCGGGCATGATGGGCATCATTGGTACTGCCTCGCAGGACATCGGGGCCGATGAACCGAGACGAGGACCATGACGACGCCACCGCAGCCTTCCGGCAGCGACGAGCCGTACGTGGAGTCGTCACCCCTGCTTCCTACCGACCCGCCCAGGATCGGCGACTACTGGCTCGACTCCCGCCTGGTCGCCTCCCCCAGCGGCATCGCCTACCTGGCCCACGACCCCCTCGGCGCTGTGGTGATGCTGGTGCTGCTCTCCGCGGGTGCGGCCGAGGACGCGGCGGCCCGCGACCGGCTGGCCGGGCAGGTCAACGCGATGCACATCGACACGGTGGTGGCGCGCGGCGGCCAGGGGCAGGACGAGGGGCGGCTCGCCCACAAGTTCCGCTCGGAGGCCGACGACCCTGTCGCCGCGGGGCAGCAGCCGCTGGCACCGTGGGTGGCGCTGGCGTACGACGGGACCCCTGCAGCGGCTGCCGAGGCCCGTCGCCTGCTGGACGAGATCAGCCTCGCCCACCTGCCCCCGCTGGGCCAGGCGTCCGGCCCTGACTACGCGCTCCACTGGATCGACAGGGTGCAGCCGGGCCTGTCCCGGCTGTGGCCGCTGCCGTGGCCCGGCCGTCATGACCGAGCGGGACGCGTGTCGATCGCCGCCTCCTGGCTGCTCATGATCCTCATCGCGATGCTCGCGATCCTCATGGCGATCCTGATGTTCAGCCAGTCGCCGCCGAGCCAGGCGCCTCCCCCGCTGCCCACGACCCCGCCGCCGTCGTCGGCGTCCGGCTCTCCGCCTCCGTCCGGGTCGCCCTCGCCCGAATCGGCTTCGCCGAGTCCGCAGTCGGCCTCGCCATCGCAGTCGTCCGGCTCGCCGTCCCCCTCGGGGTCCCAGAGCCCCTCCGGATCGACGAGCCCCTCGGAGTCACCGGGGAGCGCCACGCCGAGCGGGTCGGAGTCGCCGAGTGTGGCGGGGCCGCCGACGAGCAACCCGAGGCTGTAGGGCTCGGGCTCGAGTCCGTACCGCTGGGTCTTGTTCTGCTCGATCCGCGCGGTGACTACTCGTCGCTGTACGTGGCGGTGGCGGGTGAGACCGCCGACTGCTCCTGTGCGCTCTGGGCAGAGCGGGCCGCGCGTGCCGTGAGACTTCCGGGGCTCCCTGGTGAGCCGGCGCTGGAGCCGCTGATGCGGGGAGGCCGTGTCCGAATGTCGCTGGTGAGCCGGTCGACGACGACCTGCCGATCGGCGTTGATCTTCTGTCGCTTGCTGGAGGGGCGCCGCTTCTCTTTCGCCACACGCTTGCCCGCAACGGGCCGCAGGGGCTTCCCGAACACCAGCCACAGGACCGCCCCGACGATCGGGACCAACGCCACGACGATCCACAGGGGCTTTCGAAGGAGCCGGACGTCGGCCGGCGGCGCGACGAGGACAAGGACGACGACGACGATCGACACGATGACGCTCAGCGTCACTATGACGGTCCACGGGGTCGGCATGTTTTCCTCACATCCAGAGTGGGCAGAATCCTACACTCGCCCCTCTGACACCTCATCCTCTCTAGAGATCTCTCATCCCCTCCGCGGCCCTTCCGGGTGGCGCTCGTGGGTGGCTCGCCCTGGGGTGTTGAGGTGTGTTCGCGGAGGCCCTCGGCGCCGAGTTTGGCACGCCTCCGCCGATAGACTCACCTCGCTCCGGGGCGGTAGCTCAGCCGGTCAGAGCAGGGGACTCATAATCCCTGGGTCGTGGGTTCGAGCCCCACCCGCCCCACCTTGCAGGGTTAGGATTTTGGGTTAGAGAGCCCCATTTCTGAAGCCTATGGAACAGCCAATCCCAAGACTTCGAAGGCCAAGACAGCGGCTCCCGGACCGTGGCGCAGACCTTCTGCCCCACCTAGCACTGGTCACCTTCACCGCCAAGATCGACGTCGAGGGCTGGCTCCACGAGGAGCGCAAGCTCATCGAGGCCAACGAGTGGTCTCCCCCGAAGTACCGCGCTGAGAAGGCCCGGGCGACGCAGCTGGTCCCCGACTTCGAGACCTACGCCACGAAGTGGATCGCGAAGCGACGTACGGACAAGGGCGAGCCGCTGAGGGCCAGTACGAGAGCGGGGTACGTCACGACGCTCCGGATCCACCTCGTCCCGGTCTTCGGGAAGATGCGGCTGCGCGACATCACGAAGGGCGCTGTGCGTAAGTGGTACGACAAGACGCAGGACGGCAGCGCCGACAGCCCGAGGGCGACGTCGAAGGCGTACGGGCTGCTGCGGGCCATCATGAACACCGCCGTCGACGACGACCTCATCGAAGCCAGCCCTGTACACATCCGGGGCGCCGGCTACCGCCCCAAGCGCCGTCGCCTCGAGCCGGCCACGATCGAGGAGCTCGACATCATCGTCGAGAACATGCCGGTCAAGGAGAAGCTGATGATCCAGCTCGCCTCCTGGTGCGCCCTGCGCTACGGCGAGATCGCCGAGCTGCGCCGCAAGGACATCAAGCTCAGGCATGTGGGTGGTCGCTGGACGGGAGTAATCCAGGTACGCCGCGGCGTCACCTTCGTGCATCGTGAGATTCGGGTAGAGCTCCCGAAGTCGGAGGCCGGCATCAGGGACGTCGCGATCCCGCCCCACCTCATCCCGATCATCCAGGAGCACCTAGAGAATCACGCCGCACCGGGTCAGGAGGGCTTGCTCTTCCCCTCAGACGTGAAACGTCAGATGTGGCCATCGACCGTCACCACGCACTTCAAGAAGGCAGCAGCCATCGCCGGCCGCCCCGACCTCCGCTTCCACGACCTCCGCCATACTGGCGCCGTGATGGCCGCGCAGCAGGGAGCAACTCTCGCGGACCTTCAAGCCCGACTCGGCCACTCCACAGCGAACGCCGCACTGCTCTACCAGCACACCGCGAAGGGCCGCGACCAGTTGATCGCCGAGAACTTGTCGAAGCTCATCAGCGAGTAATGGCCCGGCAAGTCGGCATTTTCGTATTTTGCACGCCGGGCAGCCGCAGGGATCCTCCATCTCGCCCGAGGCGTGATCCATCCCGATAACCTTGCTGGGTGCGCGATCTCCTTGACCACATCCCGACCCCAGTTCTCGACGACTTCGTGGGGGGACGATGGCTCCCGGTGATCGGGGCCGGCCTATCGCGCAACGCAGTGGTCAACGAAGGCAGACTCCCGGCCCTCTGGCCCGAGCTTGGATCAAGCATGGCTGGGGCTCTGGGCATTGACAAGGGGGACTCCGTTATTGAGGTCCTTTCCGCCTACAGCCATAGCTTCGGAAGGCAGAAACTGGTCGAGCAGGTTGGCCTAAGAATTCGCGCACACGACGCGAAACCCGGCGGCGTCCACCTCGCATTCGCCGGGATTCAGTTCACCGATCTCGTAACGACCAACTTCGACACTTTGCTCGAGACAGCTTATGAGGCTCTTGAGAAGCGGTCATTCCCTGTCGTTGACGAATCCCTCCTTTCAGCAGTGAACTACTTCCCTGGACCCCGGATCGTCAAGTTCCACGGCGACTTGGCCCACCCCGATCGTATGGTCCTCACTGAGGATGACTACGATTCTTTTCTAGTGCGATTTCCCCTACTAGTGACCAGCGTGACCGCCATGTTCATCGACAGGACGGCAATGTTTCTCGGCTACAGCCTTGATGACCCAGACATGCGGCAGATGCTTTCTTTCGTGAAGCAACGCCTTGGTCGTATGGCTCGCCCGATGTGGACAATACAAGTAGCAGCTTCCGCGTCGCAGGTGGCTCGCTTTGAGCGACGAGGGGTTCATGTCATTAACCTGCCGCGAGCACGGGGCCTCTCAGCCGGCGATGTCTTGCAGGAACTCTTTGTGCAGCTTCAAGCCTACTGGCAGGAACACGTCAACAAGACGGCCACTGCTACGGATGACAGGTTGACTGCTGAACTTCTTACGCCCGCCAGAACATCGGTCGGGGAAAGCCCGGTCAGATTGGGCGCTTATCGGCTAGTCTTCTTCGCCGTTCCTCTTCAGCGCGTGGGGTGGTTCCGTGAGAATATATATCCAGTCGTCGAGGCGCGGGGCTTAGTGCCGGTCAGTTCGGCTGACGTCTTTTCGCCGGAGGGATCAGCGGTCGCCAAAGTAGATAGCCTTCTCGGATCAGCAGATCTTGTCCTCGTCGAAATGGGAAGTGAGTGGTCACAGTACGAAGCTCGATTGGCTCTTGAATTAAAGGGACCCAGTCGGGTCCTCTTGACTGTCGAGCCCGGTCGAGGTTATCCATCCATGTCTCGTTCTGGACGAACCGAGATGCTCTCTTCGCTCGATCGGATGCAGATCGTAACCGCGACGGATGCTTCCGAATTGGCGATGATCGTCGATCGCTGGATGGGGGCCAGTGGCGTGGAGCCAACTTCTCTAGACGAGGCGCGTAATCTACTCGAGATAAACCCAGGTCTGGCGGTGGTGTCCGCCATCACGGTGCTAGAGACGATCCTGATGAGGACCGTGGTCGCTCCAGATAGACGTAATTCGATCGGGCGTCTTCTGGATCTGGCCTTCGAGCAGGAATACATATCTGAGGGACTCCGGCCTAGACTCCGAGAAGCCGTGGTTGCACGCAATCAGACTGTTCATGCCTCTGACGCGCCCAGAATCACTCAAGCCAAAGCCCGCCAACTACTGGAGGCGGTCGACGAAGCGGTCCGCACGCTTCGGGGAAGGAGTCAATAGCCGATTCCTTACCACCCGACGATCATCCATGGGTTCCACTCGAAGAGGCTCGATTCCCTCCCTCCGGAGGCATCGATGATGCTACCTGTGAGCGGTTTGCACGAACTTCTGGCTCCTGAACCGTCTACTCCCGGCCGGACCGATCTTTTGGGCGACGCAGTCTTGAGGGAAACAAATCATCGGCGATGTCCGGGTTAGGTGAAGGCAAGGCCGTCTCCTCGATTTGGACGACGTACCGGTGCCACCCCGACCCGGTCTGGAACCGAGCCACCCACAGGTCCGTGGTCCCCCAACACTCGTACCGCCGTGCCCGGCCTCGAAACCAGATGTCAGTGAGGCCTGCAGGGAGCACGATGTCATCAAGGCGCTCGGTGGTTCCGTTGTCGTAAGAGTCGGAGAGACGATAGAAGTAGTGACCCACCCTATGGCTCCGCGCCAACAGGAAGAGGTGCCGCTCATCGGCTGTCTCGGCAACGAGTTTGGCCAGGTTCTCCTGAGCCCAATCCTCAGCCAGAAGCTCAGTGCAGACTTCTGCGAGCTCGTTCAAACGCGAAGGCACCGATCCCTCCTCAGACTGTGGCTCACCCCGCCTCTTCGCGCGCGCCCAAGCGCTCATCAACCTCGAGTCTGGAGGCGAGGTGACCTCGACGATGCCGCGGCGCTCCTGCTCGCCGGGGTAGAGCCAGGCGCCGTCAGGCCTCTTGTTGCCCGCCCCGGCATCCGCAAGGCGGATATCGACCCCAAGGATCTGCTCCATGACCAGGAACGCGATCTCCTCCTCACGTCTGGCCTTCGCTCCGGCTGCGTTGCTCATGCCTGGGACGCTAGTTGGAGCAGCGCGAGTGGCCAAATGCTCACGAAGCTACCGTCCGGCAGATTGAATCGCCTATCACCACTGACCGACCGATGGAACTCGACGCAGTATGACCTCGAGGTCGCTCACTCGGATGCGGATGATCCTGCGACCGCTGCGGAAGGCCGGGGAGTTCTCCTGCTGCAATGCGGCGGCGGAGGGTGGGGACGCTGATGCTGAGCATCTCGGCCGCCTTCGTGAGCGAGATGAAGGCGCCGGGCTTGGTGCTGTCGATGGTGGACATGGGTACTCCTTTGGTTGGTTGTTGTTCAGCGGCCGCGTGATGGGCCTCTTCGGACGGGGTTCACCGTTGGCCGACGTACCGGCCCGGCCTGGGCGGGCGGAGACGTGCGCCGCGTGGATGGCGTTCGAGTCGGCATTCCCGCACCCGTGCTCAGCAGACCTGCCACCCGGTACTAGAGGGCGGCTGCCGCATGGTCATCCGGGAGCGGGCCTTGGGCGAACGCGTGGTCGAGCAGGCGCTGGACGTCGCAGCCCGGGCAAGCGCCCAGAGTTCTCAACGCCCGCCGCCGGATCTCCGACAAGGTGGTCCCCTCAACCTTGGACTTGGATGGCGTGGAGCGCCTTGGAGCGAGCTCGATCCTGTTGATACCCCCCACCCTCGCTGGACTACCCTGCGGGGGTATTTCGTCACCCAGGGATACTGCATCGAAATAGTCGTACGAAATCTCGTGCAATAGCGTCATCCCTTGTCGCCCAGCTGGAACGGAGGGATGGTTCGTGCATCGGCGACGATTTGGGGCCTGAATCCCTTGGTGATGGGGTCTCCGGGCTGGCTTCTGCCCGAGGCCAGACGAGGCCGCCCAGCGAGAGTTCCAGCTCCCCGCCGAACCAACCATCTTCCTTTGCCCAACACGACTTCCAGCGTCCCGAGGTAGCCTGTAGCCAGCGACTGATCCTCGCCGGATACGTGTTGGGGTATGGGCAGAAATGACCAGGATCCGGCACAGAACGCGTCGTTATTGCACGGTTCGTGCAATAGGCGAGGTATATGTCTTAGTCAGAGGCACTTCAGACTGCCTCATAATCCCTGGGTCGTGGGTTCGAGCCCCACCCCCACCAGCACGTTAGTGCTCGTTCACTAGTTCCGGTACGTCATTGCGCCGGCAGGATCTCGTACAGCGCGAGGTTCCACTTGTCGGTGGTCGGGGCAACGTCGTTGATGGTCACCTTGGTCCCCGCCGCCGGGGTGCTGGCTGTCTGACGCTGCACCCAGAGCGAGTCACCCTCCGGGGTGAGGTACTCGTCGACGACGGTCTGCCCGGAGCCGGCCGTACGGGCGACTGCGCTGTCCCAGTCGTTCCCCGCGGCCCAGATCCAGGAGCCGGCTCGAGTGGTCGTCACCGAGGCCGTCGGCGCCCCGCTCGCGGCGCTGCCGCCGGCGGTGGCACCCGCGGCCGACAGGTCTGCGCCCGTGACCGCCGCCACCACAAGGCTGCCCGAATAGCCACCAACGGCAGGAGTGGCGGTGATGGCGACGTTGGTCAGCTTCGCCGCGGCGGGAGCCGTCCACACCTCCGCGGTCCCTGCCTGGCTGTTCACCCGCGTGCGCAGCGTCCAGGACAGTCCTCCACCCGATACCGTCGCGAAACTGGATCCTCCGGATGCGGGACCGTCCGAGGTCACGAATGCCACGATCAGCTCATTGGGCCCAGCGGTGGTCAGTGCCGGCGACACCAGGGACGTCGACGCCGAGGACCCGTGCCTGACAACCAGCGTGTCGAGGGCGAGGCTGCTGGCGGCAGCCGCCGGCGTCACCAAGGTCGCCGTGTTCGAGGCTGGACCGACGTTGCCAGCCGCATCCACCGCCACCACCACATAGGAGTACGTCGTGCTGGCTTTCACAGTGGAGTCCACATAGCCGGTCGTGGTCGAGGCGCCGAGAGCCACCCCATCCCGCCGCACGTCGTACCGGACGACGCCGACATCGTCCGTTGCCGCGGTCCAGCTCAGGCGCACCGACCCGTCGACGCCGGAGACCGCCCTCAGGTCAGTCGGGGCCGTTGGCGGCTGGATGTCGGGTGCAGCGGGCGTCGCGAAGGTCCGGTCACCTGATGAGGCGGAGTTCCCCGCGGCATCGCTCGAGCGCACCCGATAGTGGTACGTGGTGTTGGCCGCCAGCCCTGCAATGACCTGGGTGTGCGCGGTGTCAAGGCTGGTGTTGAGCGCCGTGCTGCTGCCATAGGAGACGCTTGTGCCGTAGTCGACCTGGGAGGTGGCCGGTTCGTTGGTGGTCCACGAGACGGTGGCGCCGTTCTGGTTCACGTCGCGACTCGCCACGTCACTGATGACCGGTGGCGTGGTGTCGGTGGTGGCGCCTGCGCTGATGCTGACGTTGTCGAAAACGGCCGTTCCCAGCACCGCGTTGTCGTGCGAGGTGACAGCCAGGCCGACGTACGCGGTGGCGCCCAGTGTGAGCTGAGAGCTACCAACGCTCGACCAGGTCACACCATCAGCCGAGGTGTACGCGGTGATGCCAGTTCCGGCGCGAGTCAGCCGCAGCCAGTAGGGAGGATCACCAGAGCTGGGCACGTGACTGGTCGTACCTCCCGTGATGGTGCGGGTCTGGAAGGCGACCCCGTTCCCCGGAGTCATGGCGAGCAAGGCGTGCCTGGAGCTGGCGTCCAGGCTCTCGCGGACCATGACGCCTGCCTTCGCCCACGCATCGGTGAACTGCTGCTGGGTGACTCGCGCGGTCACCGAGCCGTCACCTGACATCTGTCGATAGGCGAATTGGAACCCATCCGAGGTGCCCCAGATGTCTGTCCCGCCGCCCTGGACGGTGACGACGCCGCCAGCGGTCGTTGTGGATCCGGGCACCCCGACGCTGCCGATGTCGACGCCCGTGAGCTGGGTATCGCCAGCCGCGGTCACCGTCACGGTCACCGGCAGCGACGTCGAGACCCCGCCCTGGTCGTCGTACGCCTTGGCGAAGTAGCTGTGACTGCCGGCGGTGACGCCGCTGACGCTGAACTGGTACGGAACAGTGGTGTCCTGACCCAGCAGCGTGCCGTCCTGGTAGAACTCGACCTTGCTCACCGCGCCGTCAAGGTCGGTGGCGACCGCGGCGAGGCCGAAAGCGGCCGGCGCGGCATAGCTGGTCCCGGCGGATGGCGCGGTCAGGCTCACGACGGGAGGGAGGTTCGGTGCTGCGCCGGTCATCGCCACAGCGACGGCGGTCCCGTTGTCGTGGCGGATCTTGAGCAGGCTCTGGCTGGGGTCGTAGGTCCAGCCTTCCGCCGCCAGGTCACTGCGGAGGGCCAGCTGCTTTCCCCCGACCGTAACCGTCGTGGGTGCTGCGGCGGTCTTGATCGTCTCGATGCCCGCACTGTCGAAAGTGGTGTAGCTGACCTGGCCGGCACCGTAGGTCACGTTCGTGACGACCGAACTGGAGTCCAACAGGTGGGTTTGACCCATCGGTGCCCACTCCGGCACGGCGAACATCCCCACCAGGAAGTGACGAATGTAGTCACCGTAGCCATCCGTGAACCACTGGTTGTTGACGCTCGGCCCGTCGATCACAACGCCATTGCTGCGCGCCATGTAGGTCGCCCAGTTGAAGGCCCGGTACGCCTTCTCCTTAGCGGCGAGATCACCGGTTCGTGCGTAGAGGAGCGCGTTGACGGAGGCGTAGCGACTGGTGTGGCTCCCCATCGCGTGCATGAAGGCCTGCTGCTCCATGATTGTCGTTGCACCGAACTCGGTCACCCCGAACGTGGATTCCACCCAGGAGATCAGGCCCCGCACGTGCGTCTCCCAGTCCGGGTCCTTGTCCGGATGGCGCAACAAGTAGCGCGCCACCATCATGGCGTTCAGCTGGTTCGTGTTGGAGGTGTCGGACTGGACGGCAACATCCTCGAAGTAGCCCGACCACGCATTGTTCTTCATCGGGTAGGCCATCATCCAGGTCCAGGCTGTGTTCCGGGCGGACAAGTGTGCTGCGGTGGCGAGGCCCAGTCGGTCGAGCTCGTCGAACAGCTCGATGGCGGAGATGACATGGGCGCTGTACTGCTCCCGGATGGCGCCCGTCTGAGCGTTGACGCGGAACGGCCAGGGCGACTGGGTGGAAGTCCCTGCCCGCACGTGGCTCGCGAGCGCGTTCGCGGCATCGACCGCGGCAGCTCGGTAGCTGGTGTTCCCGGTGGCTTCAAATAACAGCAACAAGGCATAGCCGAGCTCCGCGACCTTGTCCGGCTCGAGGTACCCCGCCCCGTCTCCCACGCCGGTCGAGTTGCCGTAGCTCGCACCGCTATAGACCAGCGAGCCCGCGTCGCCACTGGCATAAGGCACGTTGGCCCAGTTGTCCGTGGCGAGAGTCATTCCATGGCTGAGGTGCTGGTTCGCCATCGTTTGAGCCACTGCGAGGACGGCGCTGTTCCCGGAGTACTTGTTGTACTCGATCGCCGACTCGATCAGCATGGCGTGCATGCCTGCCGGATTGTTCGGCCAGCCGGCCATGGCCTGGGTGTCGGGGTTCAGGTACGACTGCGACAGATACGCCGGTTGGCCCGTGCTGGGATCGTCGGGGACCTGCTTGAGGAGGTAGTTCCAGGCCAGCGCCGTCACGGCGTCGTAGGCCTGGTTCTGACTCGGCAGCCACGAGACGATCTTGCCGTCGCTGTCGGTCACCACGCTGTGACCGTTGATGCTGGTGGCCGCCGACGCCGGTGTCACGGGGCCGAGCACGAGCAGCCAGGCAAGGATGAGTGCCCAGACGCTCCCTGCAGGAAACCTGTTCATCCGCTTCTCCTCGGCTTCGGAACGCGTGAAGGTTCGCGCAGCGCCGACTGCTTGGATTGTGGGCTCACCATACGCGCGCACGGCCCCCGGGAATACAGGCTCTTCGCCGGTGAAGTGAGGTGAGCGAGACACGACGGCGAGGTCGGGGTCCGGTGGTGTCGGGTCAATGCCTTCCAGGACAGGGAGTTACCACGTTTCTGGAAACAGTCGACCGCCCTCAGGTCAGGAGGAGGTGGCTTCCGATCGTTATGTTCGGTTGAGGTCGCTACGTTGATGCCTCGTCAGACGTTCTGAGGAGTTCCGCGATCACGCACCCAACACCGTTCGTCGAGGAGCGGGCTACCGATCCGGCACTGCGGAGGACGCTGGGGGCCGCCGGTCTGCCAGCAACCGGGCGGTTTCTTCGAAAGGCCGGCTGGGTCAGCCGCGTGTGGGTCGGCGACGAATACGTCGTACGCCTGACCAACGGACAGTTCCGCGACGCGTACCGCCACGAGGCCGCAGTCGTCAACCTGCTCGCCGGCACCGAGGTCCCACACGCCCGGCACATCGCCCACGGTGACGGCCCGGACGGGTGGTGGTACGTCTCCGAACGCCTGCCCGGCCGAACCCTGTACGCGGCGTGGCCAGCGGCGGACTCGCACACGCGGCAATCAATGATCGAAAGTCTCGGCTTTGCGTTGCGGGCACTTCACCGCGTTCGCGTCCCAGCCGACCTGCTGCCGCCCTGGCTGGCCGACGCGCTGGCCGGCAAGCCATGGCCTGCGTTCCACCCGCCAGTCGTGAGTGCGGCGCTCCAGCAGGTCGAGGCTGCCCGGCGACTGCCCGGTCATGACTCGCGCCTGCTCGCGGACGTCGCCGACTGGATCCAGGAGCGGTTGGCGTTGTTCGGCGCCGACGAACCCGTCCTCGTCCACGGTGATGTACATGGCTCCAACGTGATCGTCGACCGAGGACGAGTATCCGGTCTCATCGACTTCGCCGAGGCGCTGGCTCAGCCCGCGGATGCCGAGCTCGACACCATCCTGCGCTGGTGCGCGAAGTCGCGAGAGTACCCGCCCACACCCGACGAACAAGGGCTCGACGAGACCACGCTCAGTGAGGTCCCCGGATGGCTGCACGGCGCATATCCGGAGCTGTTCGAGCGCGAGCAACTGCGCGACCGGTTGAACTTCTACGACATGTACGGGGAGCTGGTGCTCTACGGACACCACCCCCTGCCTGACGTGCGCAAAGCGGCGCAGGATCGGATCGCTCGCCTGCTCTCCGGCCATAACCACCTAGATGGACTCGTCTGGTAGCAATCAGCGAGAACCGACTCGACAGATACGTAACTATCAGTTGCGGAACTCTCTCGTGTCTGTTACGTTACGTACAGACACGCAATAAGGAGCTGATCCTCATGTCGGACCCGACGTTGGCGCCCCGCCGGCCCGGTGGTCGCGGCGGCGACCGCGGCCGTCCCAGGGATCCAGCCATGGACGAGGCCATCCTGCGGGCCACGATCGAGCTGCTGTCCGAGGTCGGCTACGTCTCCCTCACGGTGGCGGAGGTCGCCCGGCGTGCAGGGGTGAGCAAGCCCGCCATCTATCGCCGGTGGTCCCAGAAGTCCCAGCTGGTCGTCGAGGCCATGGTGACCCAGATGCGTACCGCCAAGGACATGGAGTTCGGTCGCACCGAGGACGACCTACTGGCCCTCGCCGGGCAGCTGACCAGCCTCTTGACCCTGACGCCGTTCGGCCGGGTGCTCCCTGGACTGGTGGCGGAGATGGCCGACGACCCCGTGCTCGCCACCAGCTACCGCGACCTGATCATCAAGCCGAACCAGCG
>JACRAA010000076.1 GCA_016213595.1 Actinomycetota bacterium
ACCCCGCGTTGACGAGGTGGAGCGCCAGCGCTACGGCCTCGCCCTCGGGCAGCGGCCGCTCGAGACGCGTATTGACGGCCGCCAGGAGAGCGATCGCCTGGCCGTACTCGCGTCCGTACAGGTTCTTCACCTCGCCGCGCAGCGGGTACTCGATCGTGAGGCCGTGCTCGAGGCGACGGACGGCGAAGCTGACGTGGTCGGCGAGGGCGACGACGAGCGCGGGGTTCCGCAGCACGGTGCCGTCCAACCCGACCTCGGCGAGCGCCTCCCCGACGAGCTGTATGTGCTCGGGCGGGATGGCGGCCAGCAGGTGGGCGAGATGGTCCGGGTCGCGGCCGTCGACCGGCACGAACGTCCGGTGGACGGCTGCGGGGTCGACCTCCCGACCCGGCCGCGCCTGGTAGCCCAGGCCGCGGCCGGTCAGGATGATGTCGCGTCCCCCGTCGTCCCGGGCGAGGACGACGTTGTTGTTGAAGACACGGAGGATGATCACCTCACCCCCAGATCCCGCCACGCTGCGGACCCGTCATCGACGTCTCCTTACCGGGTGACACCGATGACCGGGTCGCCCACGGCCACATCCTTGCCGACGATCGGGGACACCGCGGTGAGACTCTTGGTGTTCGTCACCACGACGATCGTCATCGGGTCGTACCCGGCGGCCCTGACCACGTCCAGGTCGACGGTGGCGAGCAGGTCGCCCTGCTGCACCCGCTGGCCCTTGACGACGGCCACGGAGAAGCCCTCGCCCTTGAGCCGTACGGTGTCGATCCCGACGTGGACGAGAACCTCCACCCCGTCGTCGGTCTTGATGCCGTACGCATGGCCGGTGCCTGCGACTGTCACCAGCACACCGCTGACCGGTGCGACGACCGTGCCGTTGGTGGGTACGATCCCGACCCCCTCGCCGCGCGCGCGGGAGGCGAAGACCTTGTCGGGGACCTCGTCGAGGGAGATCACCGTACCGGCGACCGCTGTCGCGATCTCAGTGGTCGGAGTCGTGGCGACAGCCTCCGCGGGAATCTCGACCGGGGACACGATGGCCTGTGGGCCGCGCTTCTCCAGCGCAAGGTCGGCCTCGGCCTGTGCCCGCTCGGCTGCGGCTTCTGCCTTCTGCTCGGGCGTGCGGTAGTCGGAGATGATGACGAGCACCATGGCGGTGACGAACGCGGCCGCGATGGAGATGACGTACAGCACCATCGGCTTGAAGACCGGGATCGTCAGCAGCGATGTGAACGCGAACGCACCCGTCTTGAGGCCGCCGCCGAGGCCCGTGATGAGACCGCCGACGAGACATCCCACGAGCATCCGGGGGTAGATCCGCTTGAAGCGCAGGTGGATGCCGTACAGGCTCGGCTCGGAGATACCGCCCAGGAGACCTGCGGCGAGAGCACCTGTGGCCGTCTGCCGCATCTGGACGTCCTTGTCACGCAGGGACAGGACCAGCACACCTGCGGTGGCGCCGAAGCAGGCGAAGTTCCACGAGCCCATGGGGCCCTGGATGAAGTCGTACCCGAGTGTCTGGATGTTGAGCAGCATCAGCGCGTTGAGCGGCCAGTGGAGGCCGAGCGGCACGAGGAACGGGTAGATGAGCGGGATGATGATCGCGAAGAGGATCGGTACGTGGTTGTTGAGGAACGCGAGGCCGGCACCGATGCCGCTGCCGAGCCAGATCCCCAGCGGGCCGAGGAGGAACGCGGTGAGCGGGATCATGACGATCATCGACAGGAACGGGACGAAGACCATCTGGATCGAGTCGGGGATGACCTTCTTCAGCGCCCGGTACAGAGGGGCGAGGACCGCGACCATGATGAGCGGCACGAACACCTGGCCGCCGTAGTCGTTGAGCTGCATCGGGATGCCGAACACGTTCGCCACGCAGGACACGGTGCCGAGCGTGGCGTTCGTCGAGCAGCCCACGCCCGGGACGCTCGCTGCGAGCGACTTCGCGTCGTGGGCGAGAAGGCTGGTGAAGTTCGGCGTCATGACCGCGCCCATGATGGTCGCGCCCACCCAGGGGTCGATGTTGAGCTTCTTGGCCGCGTTGTACGCGACCATGATCGGCAGGAAGTAGAAGACCGCCCGCCACATGGCGTCGACGAACACCCAGCTGGCGCTCTTGTCGGCGGCTCTGAAGTCGACGATGCCGAGGGCGTCGAGGACGGCCGCGAAGGCGATGATGAGCGAGGCGCCGAGGAGCACACCCAGGAGGGGCCGGAAGCTGTCCGACAGGTACTCGAAGAAGCTGTCGAGCCAGGCGAACTTGCCGCGGGCCTTCGCGCGCTCGGCGGCCTTCACGTCGGCGTCACTGAGCCGGCCGCTGCCGATCCCCTTCATCGAGGGAAGGTTCATGATGTCGGTGTACGTGCTCTGGACGGCGCCGCCGATGACCACCTGGTAGCGGTCGCCGCCCTGGGGTACGGCTCCGAGTACGCCGGGGACCTTGTCGAGGGCCTTGTCGTTGACCTTGGTGCCGTCCTTGAGGACGAACCGCAGCCGGGTCGCGCAGTGCGTGAGACTGATGATGTTGTCGGGTCCGCCGAGCTCGGCCACGATGGCCTCAGCAGCGGTCCCCTGCGTCGTGGACGTCATTGTTCCTGTCCTGTCTCGTCCGGTCGGGCCGTTCTCGGGGCAACAAAAAAGACCCGGGCGCGGCACCGAAGTGCGAACCCAGGTCTTGCCTCGTGAGAGTAACAACCCTGTTTGAGCGTCGTGCTCGCGAGAAACGTAACACGGGGATCTCCACCTGACTACAGCGGGGTCCCCCTCCCGTCGAAAGGCCACGACACGCGCGGTCGGTTCGGCGTGTGGATGCACGAACTGGCCTCTCGTCGGGTGCTCGACAGCCCGGCGGCGCACCACGGCCCCCACGACCGAAGGGCCCCGCAGAGGCGCCCCCGCACCCCTACTGTTAGCCCATGTTCACCGGATTCCCCGAGGCTGCTCTCGACTTCTACGAAGACCTCGAGGCGGACAACTCGCGGGCGTTCTGGACGGCCCACCTGGACGTGTACGAGTCGTCGGTGCGGAAGCCGATGAAGGAGCTCGCCGACGCGCTCAGCGAGGAGTTCGGTGACCCCAAGGTGTTCCGGCCCCACCGTGACGTGAGGTTCAGCAAGGACAAGAGCCCGTACAAGACGTACCAGGACATGTTCTTCCCGCTCGGGCCCGCCCTCGGCTGGTACCTGCGGGTCGCCGCGCCGGGGGTCACCGTCGGCGCCGGCTTCTACGACGCGCTGCCCGACAAGCTCCGCGCGCTGCGCGAGGTCATCGCGGGTCCCCGCGGCACCGAGCTCGAGGCGCTCGTCGCCGCCCTGCTGGAGCGTGGGTTCACGGTCGGCGGCGAGACCGTCGCGACCGTCCCCCGCGGCTACGACGCGACCCATCCCCGGATCGAGCTCCTGCGCCACAAGTCGTTCTACCTCAGCCGCTCGTACGGGTTCGAGCCGGTCATCCACACCCCCCAGCTGCTCGACGCCGTACGCCGCGACTGGCAGGACTGCCGTCCGCTCGTGGAGTGGCTCGCCGAGATCCTCTGAACGCCGAACCGCGACCGTACGGGCGGTCGTTCACCCGTACGGTCGCGGTCTCTCTCGTCGTCGGTCGCGGCTAAACGCCTAGCCGCGCCCTACGCAGCAGCTCCCCCTCGGTCTGGTTCGAAGTGGGAACGTGGCCCGGCAGCGGCAGGATCCGCTCGTGGATGGCGTCGATGATCCACTCCGGCTGGGGGAAGTACAGCGACTCCAGCTCCGGCGCGGGCGTGACGTGGTTGCGCGAGCCGACCACGACCACTGGGGCGTCGAGGGAGTCGAACGCGACCTGCGAGATGTTCGCGGCCACCGTCTGCATCACCGAGCCGCGCTCGACGGCGTCGGACGACAGCACGAGCCGGCCGGTCTTCTTCACCGACTCGAGCAGCACCGAGTAGTCGAGCGGGCACACGAACCGCAGGTCGACGACCTCGGCCGAGATCCCGTACTTCTCCTGCAGGATGTCGGCTGCCTTGAGCGCGCGGTACAGGGTCGCGCCGATCGTGGCGATCGTGACGTCGGTCCCCTGCCGCCGCACGACCGAGGTCCCTTCCGGCGTCTCGTAGTAGCCCTCGGGGACACCGTCGGGCTCGAACTGCTCGCCCATGTCGTAGAGGAGCTGCGACTCGAGGAACACGACCGGGTCCGTGCCGGAGAGGGCCAGGTTCAGCATGCCCTTGGCATCGGTCGGCGTGGTCGGGAAGTACACCTTGAGGCCGGGGATGTGGTTCACGAGCGCCGACCAGTCCTGGCTGTGCTGGGCGCCGTACTTGTTCCCCACCGAGACCCGCATGACGAGCGGCATCTTGAGCAGCCCCGCGGACATGGACTGCCACTTCGCCGCCTGGTTGAAGACCTCGTCACCCGCGCGACCGAGGAAGTCGCAGTACATGAGCTCGACGACCGCACGACCCCCGCTCAGCGCGTAGCCGACGCCGGCACCGATGATGGCGGCCTCCGAGATCGGCGAGTTGAACAGGCGACGGTACGGGAGGAGCTCGGTGAGCCCCCGGTAGACGGCGAAGGCGCCGCCCCAGTCACGGTTCTCCTCGCCCCAGGCCGCCATCGTGGGATCGGTGGCGAAGCGGTGCGCCATCGCCTCGAACAGGCCGTCGCGGAACTGGAACATCTTCACCTTGGACACCGGCTTGCCGTCGGCGTCGGTGGCCTTGCGGATCTTGTTCGAGATGGTCTTCACCCGCGCGTTCTCCGCGAGCGGCTGCAGCAGCTCGGGCTCACCCGTGCCGAACGTCTCGACGTGCTCGTTGGAGAGCATCACGGACTCGACGAACGCGGCGTCGACCCGGGGGCAGTCGGTGTCGTCGGTCGCGAGCCTGAGCACCTTGGCGAGACGCTCGACGATGCCGGCGTGGAGGTCGTCGACCTGCGAGGCGGTCGCCACCTTCTTGCTGACGAGCAGCTTCGTGAAGAACTCGATCGAGTCCGCCTGCTCCCAGAGCTCCATCTCCTCCTTCGTGCGGTACGAGGAGGCGTCGGACGGCGAGTGCCCCGAGATGCGGTACGTGATGGTGTCGAGCAGGACAGGGCCGCGGCCCGCGAGCAGGAGCTCCTTCTTCCGGCGTACGGCGTCGGCGACCGCCAGCGGGTCGTACCCGTCGACGCGCTCCGCGTGCATGGCCTCCGGGTTGACGCCGGCGCCGACGCGCGCGAGCACGTCGTAGCCCATCGTCTCGCCGTGGGTCTGGCCGCCCATGCCGTAGAAGTTGTTGAAGAAGTTGAACAGGATCGGCGGGTTGCCGCCGTCCTCGGGGCGCCACAGGTCCCGGAACTGGTCCATGGCGGAGAACATCATGGCCTCCCACACCGGACCGCATCCCATGGACGCGTCGCCGATGTTGGCGATGACGATGCCCGGCTGACGGTTGATGCGCTTGAAGAGTGCAGCGCCCTGCGCGATCGGGGCGGAGCCGCCGACGATGGCGTTGTTGGGCATCGAGCCGAACGGCGTGAAGAAGGCGTGCATCGAGCCGCCCATGCCCCTGTTGAAGCCGGCCTTGCGGGCGAAGATCTCGGCGAGCGTCCCGAAGAGGATGAAGTTCTCCGCCAGCTCGGCCTCGGTCGCGTGGGGGACGCGTTCGGCGTAGCGGAGGGTCTCGCCGCCGAGGAAGCCGGACATGATGCTGCTCAGCTTGCCCGCCTCGAGCTTGCGTGCGGCGGAGAACGACTTGGCGAGGATCTCACCGTGGCTGCGGTGGGAGCCGAAGATGAAGTCCTCGACACCGAGCTCGGCGGCCTGGCCCACGGCGGCCGCCTCCTGGCCCATGGACAGGTGTGCGGGCCCCATGTGGTTGTACTCGACGCCCTGCCACCCGCCGGTGGTCTTGATGGAGTTGAGCATGGTCTCGAACTCGCGGATCGCGAGCATGTCGTGCAGCATCGCGAGGAGGCCGTCCTCCCCGTGCCGCTTCCTCTCGGCCTCGAAGTCGAGCGTGTACGCGTTGACCGGGATCTCCGGGACCGTCAGCGACCCGCGGGCGCGGACTGCGGCCGGGTCGACGGTAAGGGACTTGGGCATGGTTTTCGTCCTTCTGACTAGACGCGAATGGCCCAGACGGCTTCGCGGATACCTTCGGAAACTGTGGGGTGCGGGAAGACGACCTGGCGCAGGTCGGTGACCGTGTACTCGGACTCGAGCACCGCGGCCGCGCCCCAGATGGTCTCGGGCGCGTACGTGCCGAGCATGTGGATGCCCCGGACGATGCCGGTGCCCTTCTCGGCGATGATCTTGACCGCTCCCGCCTTGGAGAGGCCGTTCTCGGCGACGAAGCGTCCGCTCAGGACGAGCGGGACGGTGGCGGTCGCGACCTGGAGGCCGCGCCGGACGGCCTCGGTCTCTGTGAGCCCGACACCGGCCGACTCGGGCAGGGCGTACACAGCCCAAGGGATCGTGTCCCAGCGCATGACCTCGCCCTTGGTGTGGGCTGCGGGGTCGAGGATGTTCGCGACGGCGATCTCCCCCATGCGGTACGCCGCGTGGGCCAGGAGGCTTCGTCCCGTGACGTCCCCCACGGCCCAGACGTTCGGCAGGTTCGTCCGCATCCGGTCGTCGACGACGATGCCCCGGCGGTCGATCTCGAGACCTGCCTCCCGGGCGCCCCAGCCGTCGACGAGGGCACGGCGGCCGACCGCCATGAGGACGAGGTCGCCCTCGACCCGCTCCTGCGGTCCCCCTTCGGGGGTGAACACGACCGTGCTGGACTCGATGGCCTCGACCCTGCTGGACAGGCGGAACGTGATCCCCGGCATCGACTGGCGGGCGGTCTTGGCGAGGTCGGCGTCCAGGAAGGGCAGGATCTCGGGCATCATCTCGACGACGGTGACCTCGCAGCCGAGGGCGGCGAACAGGCTGGCGAACTCGATCCCGATCACGCCGCCGCCGATGACGACGAGCCGCTTCGGGACCTCCGGGACCGCCAGCAGGCCGGTCGAGTCGACGACCTTCGCGTTGTCGCGGGCCCCCGGGATCGGGGGCATGACCGGGACGGAGCCGCTGGCCACGATCACGTGCTCGGCTGTCTTCCGCTGCCCAGCGATCTCGACCACACCGGGGGCGACGAGCGTCGCGAGCTCCGGCACGATCTCGACCTTGAGGCGCTTGAGCATCTGGGTCACGCCGCCGACCAGGGTCTTGACGACCTCGGACTTCCAGCCCTGGACCTTCGCCCAGTCGTACGAGACGTCCGCGGCGGTGACCCCGAACTGAGCAGAGTGGAGCGCGTGCTCGTACAGCTTCGCGGAGTTGAGGAGGCTCTTCGTGGGGATGCAGCCGACGTTGAGGCAGGTCCCGCCGACGAACTCCTTCTCGGCGAGCAGGACCTTCTTGCCGGCATGCCCGAGGCGCTCCGCGGCGAGGTAGCCGCCGGGGCCGCCGCCGATGACGATGACGTCGTAGTCGCTCATCATCACGCCATCAGGAAGAGGTCGACGGACGCGATCGCGGTGGTGAGGTCGCGGAGGAACCGGGCGGCATCCGCCCCATCGACGACCTGGTGGTCGGCGGTGAGCGAGAACGAGATCCGGCGCTCGACGCCGAAGCCGCCGTCCTGGTCGATCGTCGCTGCGGGCACGATGGCGTTGATGCCGAGGATGCCCGTCTGCGGCTGGTTGACGATCGGTGTGAAGCTCGTGATCCCGAAGGAGCCGAGGTTCGACACGGTGAAGGTGGCACCCGCGAGGAGGTCGGGACTGATGCGCCCCTCCTGGCACTGCCCCGCGAGGTCCTTGGTCGTCGCCGAGAACTCCCGGAGACCCATGGCAGCGGAGTTGCGGATGGTGGGCACCATGAGCCCGCGCGGCGTGTCGACGGCCATCCCCAGGTGCACGTCCCGGTAGCTCCGGAGCACCCCGTCGACGAGGTGGGCGTTGAGCGACGGGTACTCCCTGACGACCTTCGCGGTCACGAGGCCGATGAGGTCGCCGATGGTCACGACGGTCAGGCCCAGCGAGGGGTCGGTGCCCTTGAGGCGGGCGCGGAGTGCCAGCAGTGCCTCGGCGGACGCCGACATGTCGTACGACAGCTGCGCGGAGACGGCCAGCGACTCCCGCATCCGGTCGGCGATGAGCTTGCGGATCCCCTTCAGCGGCGTCTCGGTGACACCACCCTCGGTGACGCTCCCCTCCGGGACCGACGGCGCGGCGACAGGAGACGGCTGTGGCTGGGCAGGCGCCGCCACGGTGGCGAGGTCGGCCGTCGTCACACGGCCTCCGATACCGGTGCCGGTCTGGCCAGGGGTGTACGCATCAGCGCCGCGGGCACCCGCAGTCAAGCCCGGGCCCGCCGCGATGGCCGTCTGCACGTCGCGCTCGATGATCCGGCCGTGAGGGCCCGTACCGGCGCCGGCTGCCTGTACGGAGATGCCTGCGGCGGCGGCAGTCGCCTTGGCCCGCGGCGAGGCGGGAGCATCAGCGCCACCGGCGGTCGGTGCCTGGGCGCTCGCTGTCGGTGCCTGGGCGCTCGCGGCGGGTGCTTCGGTGCTGGCGCGTGGGGTCTCGACGGCGGCGGCAGGACCTGAGGGCGTGACGGGCGCGCCCTGCGCGGCTGCCTCGCCGGACGCCGGAGCCTCCTGTGCAGCGGGGGCGGTGGGAGCGTCAATGGTCTCGCCGGGGTCGCCGATGATCGCGATCGGGCTCTTCACCGGTACGTCGTCGCCCTCCTCCACGAGCAGGGCCAGGACCGTACCGGCGAGGCCCGCGGGCACGTCCATCGTCGACTTGTCCGTCTCGATGTCGCACAGCACCGTGCTCGCCTCGACGGTGTCGCCGACTGTGACGTGCCACGCGGTGACCAGGCAGGACTCGACGGTGTTGCCCAGCTGGGGCATGACGACTGTGGTGGCCATGGGACCTTCCTTCAGACGATCCGGATGTCCGGAACAGTGACGGTGAGCTGCTCGACGGCCTCGGGAGCGAGACCTGAGTCGGTGATGATGCCGGCCAGGCCGGACAGCGGCAGGACGGACACGAAGCCGGCTCGTCCGTACTTGGACGAGTCGGCGAGGAGCCACGTCTCCTCGGCGCGGTCGCGCATGGCGGCCAGCACTTCCGCGCCCTGGGGGAACTGGGTCGTCATCCCGCGGTGGGACGTGAAACCGTCGGTGCCGACGAACGCGAGCCGTACGTTGAAGTCGTGCAGCGTGCGCAGCGCGACCGGGCCGACGAGCGACTCCGACTCGTGGTGGAACTCTCCGCCGGTGAGGATCACCGTGAGCTGCGGGTTCTGGCGGGCGTAGGCGAACACGAGCGTCGAGTTCGTGACGATCTGCACACCCCGCCGGTTCGTGAGGTAGCGCGCGACGAGCGCTGTCGTCGTCCCCGCCTCGATCATGATCGTGTCGCCGTCGAGGACGAGGTCGGCTGCTGCCGCCGCGATCCGGTCCTTCTCGTCGATCCGGGACCGCTGCCGGTCCAGGACGTCGACGACG
>JACRAA010000063.1 GCA_016213595.1 Actinomycetota bacterium
ACAAGGGCTGTGGAACAGTGAGCATGTGTTCGCCGCGCTGGGCCGTGTGACCACGAGGCACCCCTTCCTCGTCATCGCGGTCTGGCTGCTGCTCACTCTCAGCTCGGCTGCGCTCGCGGTCGCGGGGGTGGGAGGCCAGGGCCTCTTCAGCAGGCTCGAGACGTCCGAGCCTCGCGTTCCGGGCAGCGGCTCCGAGAGGGCGGCAGCGATCCTCGACGACTCCGCGGGCGGCTCGTCCGTACGGCTCGCTGTGACCGGCGTGGACATCTCCGACCGCGGCGTCATGACGAGGCTCGCGCCGAAGATGGCCGCCGCCCGTACGGACCTGGCGGCCATCTCGGGCGTGGCCACCGTGCTCGACCCGTGGGCCGTCGCGCCCCCCGACCCGCGGATCGTCCCGTACCTCGCCACGGACGCCCACGGCTTCGTCGTACAGGTCGTCCTCGCCGACGGACTGTCCTCCGCCGACGAGCACACCGCGGGCGATGCGGTCACTGCCCGCCTCCGGACCTTCGGGGCGGACGTCGCCGCGGTCGTCCCCGGCGCCACCGCCATCCCCTCGAGCAGCCACCTCGTAGTCGGTGCCATCAACCACGTCATGGAGACCGACCTGGTACGTGCCGAGGCGGTCTCGCTGCCGATCTCGCTCGTCGTCATGGTGCTGGTGTTCGGCGGCCTCCTCGCCGCCGCGATGCCGATCATCGGCGCGATCGCGTCGATCCTCGGAGGTCTCGGCGCGGTCCTCGCCCTCTCGTACGCGATGAAGCTCGACTCGGTGACTGTCAACGTCGTGACCGTCATCGGGCTCGGCCTGTCCATCGACTACGGACTGCTCATCGTGTCGCGCTTCCGCGAGGAGCTGTCGGCGGCGGGCGTCAGCCTGACCGGTCAGTCCTCACGCCACGACCCTCTGGTCCAGCTGGCCGTACGTCGGACAGTGGCCACAGCCGGTCGTACGGTCGCGTTCTCGGCCCTGACGATCGCGACGTCGGTGCTCGGCCTGCTCGCGATGTCCCCCACGATCCTGCGCGGTATCGGTGTCGCCGCCGCCAGCGTCGTCGTACTGGCCCTGCTGTCCGCTCTCACACTGCTCCCCGCGGTACTGACCATCTCCGGGCGCCGGTTCGCCAGGCCGAGCGTCCTGCGGCACGTACCGGGCTTCGGCACCCTGCTGCGCGTGCTGGGCGACGTCTCCACCGACGAGGGGGCGTTCTCCAGGCTCGCCCGCTGGGTGCAGCGGAGGTCGTGGTGGATCATCGTCGGCGTCCTCCTGCTGCTGGCCGCCGCCATCGTCCCGCTCGGTGGCCTGCAGCTGCGCAACAGCGGCCTCAGCCTGCTCCCCAAGGCGAGCGACCAGCGGGCGTACTTCGACACCCTCGCCGTCTCCTTCCCCTACCTCGCCGCGCCGGACGCGTACGTCGTCACCCAGACCGACCCCGGCCAAGCGGCCCTCGCCGACCTGTCCCGCAGGATCGCGGCGCTCGACCACGTCAAGGGCGTCGACGCGCCGTACCGGCTCAAGGACGGCCACGTCCTGCTCCAGGTGCGCTTCAACCTGGCCGACGCCGGCGGCAGGGACGCGACGAGGATCGTCACCGGCATCCGCGACCTCGACCCGACGCTCATGGTCGCGGGCGAGGCCGCAGGGCAGCTGGACTTCACCAGGGCGCTGCTCCACGGCTTCCCGCTCGCCGCGAGCCTGGTCGTCGCGGCGACCTTCCTCATGCTCTTCCTCATGACGGGCTCGCTGCTCGTGCCGCTCAAGGCGCTGGTGACGAACGCGATCTCCATCGCCGCCTCGCTGGGGATCGCCACGTGGATCTTCTCGACTGCCCACGGGTTCGCCGTGACGGGCCTCGAGTCGTACATCGTCGCGATCGCCGTCGCCTTCGGGTTCGGTCTGGCCATGGACTACGAGGTGTTCCTGCTCGACCGGGTGAAGGAGCTGTATGACACGGGCAAGAGCAACGACGAGGCCGTACGGCTCGGCCTCCAGCGCAGTGGCCGCATCATCACGTCCGCCGCATCCGTCATCGTCGTCGTGTTCATCGGGTTCGGAACCGGCTCGCTGATCCCGATCCAGCAGATCGGCGTCACGCTGGCGATCGTCGTCGTGCTGGACTCGACGCTCGTGCGCATGCTGCTCGTACCGGCGACCATGACCGTCCTCGGCGACCTGAACTGGTGGGCCCCCGGACCGCTCAAGACCTTCGCGCAGCGCTTCGCCATCGACGTCGCCCCGCGTCGCGCCGATGACGCGGCCGTACGCGCCACGGCCTCCAAACCCGCGCGCCGTGCCCGGTGAGCCACAGCGAGGCGCGGCACCATGGGTGACGTGACGATCAGGTGCGTAATCGACCGGGTGCGTGACGGATCGCACGGCGAGGAGGCGGCATGACCAGTACCGCGTTCGGGGTGGCGGCAGCGCTCATCGGGCTGCTGCTGGTGCTGCGGGGCTACCCCATGATCCGAGCCGTCATCAGCCTGTTCGGTGCGCTGGTCGGCTTCGTCCTCGGTGCGGCGGTCACCGCCCAGATCACGCACACGGGACTGTTCCAGACCCCGGTCGACCTCATCGGCGGTGCCATCGGCGCCGTCGTGTTCGCGGTGCTCGCGTTCCTCGTCTACAAGGTGGCCATGATCGGCGGCCTGGCCGCCATCGGGTTCACGCTCGGTACGAGCCTCATGGTGGCCCTCCACGTCACCACCCCCGGGGCATCACTCATCGCGGGCATCCTCGTGGCACTCGCCCTGGCGGTCATCGCCTGGCGGCTCGACCTGCCCGCCCTCATCCTCGTGGTCCTCACGGTCCTCACGGGCGCCAGCATCACGACGTTCGGCACGGTGGTGGCGCTCGGCCGCACGTCGGGGAGCGTCCTGGCGCCCTCGCAGCTTGCAACCGTGGTCGGGGAGGGCTGGGGCTGGTACGTGCTGTACGCCGCCCTCGTCGTGCTCGGCCTCGTGTCCCAGTCGCGCTACCTGAGGGTCCACACCTCCACCCGTACGAAGTGGGGCAAGGCCTGACGTCCGCTCGCCTCAGACGCGGCCGCGGCGGAAACGGCGCTTGAGCCTCAGCTCGGGCGGGAGGGGCGGCGCCTGCAGGCGCTGGGTCGGTCCCCGGTAGCCGACCACTCGGCCGAACCGGTCCTCGGGCGCTGCGTTCCACTCCTCGCGCAAGCGCACGATGTCCTCGTGGCTGCGGCCGATGAAGTTCCACCACATCACCACGCCCTCGTCGAACGGCTCCCCTCCCAGCAGCATGATCCGGGCGGGCGAGTCCGTCGGGTTCGACAGCCGCAGCGAG
>JACRAA010000064.1 GCA_016213595.1 Actinomycetota bacterium
CGTGCCCGGCCATGACGTTGAGCGAGTGCTTGGTGACCACACGCGCGGCGACCTGCAGCACGAAGCCGCCGATCTTCTTGCCGACGGTGACGTCGTGGGACTCCAGGCCGTACAGGATGCCCTGGCTCGACGAGGCGTTGGAGATGAAGTTGCCGCCGGTCAGCGCAGCGCCCATCGCACCACTCTGGGCGCTGTGCTCGCCTTCGGTCTCGACGAAGAAGGGGTGCTTGCCCCACACGTTGAGCTGCCCCTCGGCGCGCGCAGCCTCGAACGTCTCCGCGATCTCTGTGGACGGGGTGATCGGGTAGCCGATGACGCCACCACACACGTGCTTCATGACGTGCGCGACCGCGCCGTTTCCGTTGATGACCTCGGGGATACCCGGGTAGGTAATGGCCTTCGATGCCATGCCACGCTCCCTTTCAGCGCGCCCGTACCTCAGGAGCGAGCTCCGTCGGCGGCCGAGGCAGCGTTGCCAGGGCTGTTTCGCATTCTGCTCCCCCCTCCGGAGGGGCCTGTCGCCGCCCCCCTGGTTAGTGCGAGTTGCAACGACTTGCCGTCGCGAGGGCGGTGGACACGGTAGGACGAGGGGACGAGTGACACAGTGGAGCCTCGTGAGCGTGGTCCGTCGATACCTCCCCGGGTTTCTCCCTCCCCTCCTCGTCGGCGCCGTCGCGTACGGCGTCGGCCACGTCCTGCCCGTGCTCGGGGGCCCGGTCGTCGCGATCCTGCTCGGGCTGCTCGTGGGCCAGCTGTTCGGACAGCGCGAGGCGTGGCGGCCGGGGGCGACGTTCGCCGCCGCGAAGGTGCTCCAGGCAAGCATCGTTCTGCTGGGCGCGACGATGTCGCTCGGGCAGGTCGCGTCGACAGGGCGACGTACCCTCCCGGTGCTCGTCGGCACCCTCGTCGTCGCGCTCGTCGGTGGCCGGCTGCTCGTCCGCCTGCTCAAAGTGGACACCGTCACCGGCCGGCTCGTGACGTACGGGACGGGGATCTGCGGCGCGTCGGCGATCGCCACGATGAGTGCCGTCCTGGGCGCGCCGGCCACGTCCATCGCGCTGTCCGTGACGGTGATCGTCGTCTACAACGTGCTCGGCGCCGTGTTCTTCCCGCTGCTCGGCCACGCGCTGCACCTGTCTCAGGAGTCGTTCGGCCTGTGGGCCGGTACGGCCGTCAACGACACCTCGTCGGTGCTCGCGGCAGCCACCGCGTACGGCGTGACAGCGGCGAGCGTCGCAGTCGTCGTGAAGCTGACCCGCACGCTGGCGATCATCCCGCTGGCGCTGTACGAGTCGTGGCGGGTCCAGAGAACCTCTCCCACCGCGAGGCGGCCGGTGTGGTGGAAGCTCGTGCCCAGGTTCCTCGTCCTGTTCCTCCTGGCCGCCGCAGCCCGGTCCGTCGGCATCGTCCCTTCCGCGTGGGGACCGGTCATCAAGGAGCTCGCCTACATCGGGACGACGGTGGCCATGGCGGCTGTCGGGATGGGGTCGTCCCTACGGCACATCAAGCAGGCGGGCTGGCGTCCCGTCGCCCTCGGCGGGCTCCTGTGGCTGCTCGTGGCGAGCTCGTCGCTGCTTCTCCAGCGGCTGTCCGGGACTCTCTAGCCGCACTGGGCGGCAAGCAAGACTGGTCGGCAAAAGCAAGACTGGTCGGCAAGCAGGACTGCGCGGCTAGCAGGACTGCGCGGCGGCGAGCCGAGAAAGGCCCTGCCTCAGCTTCGTTAGGGCCCGAGTCTCCATCCTCCGTACCGTCGCCTCGCTCACCCCTAGCTCGAGCGCGACCTCATGTCTCGGGACGGGCGGCCCGTCGAACCCGAAGCGGCGCCTGAGGACCTGCCGGTCGGGCGCGGACAGCCGACGCAGCAGCCGGAGCGCATCACCGGCAGCCTCGGCATCACGCTCGCTCTCAGGCACGTCGTCGGCGATGAGCAGTGCCGCGGCGTACGGCGCCGGCATGGCGACCGCCTGCACTGCCGCGACGGCGTGCCCGCCCGGAACCTCCGACACTGACACGGATCGGCGCAGGGACTGCATGAGGTCGGACTCCGCCCGCCGCGCGGCGAAGTACCGGACCATGTCCCTGGAGGGGACGCCTGTCCGTCCGCACTGAGTGGCGACCGCGGCACGGACCCGAGCCCGGATCCAGGCCGCGGCGTACGGTCCGAAGCGCCCGCGCCGGTGGTCGTACCGGACCAACGCCTCGGCCAGCGCGAGGTATCCCTCCTGGACGATCTCCGCGTACTCGACCGGTGAGGCTCCCAGCTCGGCGCCTGCGATGCTCTTCACGAGACCCACGTTCGCCAGCAGCAGACGCTCGCGCGCCGCGCGGCCCTCGTCCGCCAGTGCGTCGAGCTCCTCGTCAGCCGCCTCGATGGGAACGCCCCCTCGCCGGGCCTCCTCGGCGAGCACGCCGATCTCGACAGCCGCCGCAAGGGCGGCCTCCTCCGTGTCCGTCAGCAGCGCCGTTCTCGTCATGCCGCCGACCCTGCACCTCGCGGCGCACGATCAGTCAGCCCTCCACCGGCCTGTCCGGACACCACCCGGACAACACCGATCCCGGATCCTGGCTCACAGCCGTCAGTCGCCCGTCGAGGCCGCGAGCAGCTCCTTGCGCGTCGCCTCGAGGGCGATCATCGTGGTGAACATCTGGTTGTAGGCGGCCTCGTCGGTCACCGGGTTCGTCCGCTGGAGCTTCGACTTGAGCCCTGCGATCGTGTACATCACCTTGAGCAGGCGCAGCTTCGCCACGTACGAGACGGCGTAGCCCCTGCTCACCGGCATCGGGTGCGGCTCGACCGTGAGCTGTACGGCCAGCTGGCGCAGCGCGTCGTCGTCGAGACTCTCGACGACGCTCCGCGTCCACTCCGACGACGTCACCCCGTAGGGCGAGCGCGGCGCGATGGCGGCGAACAGCGCCCGGTACGCCGGGTGGGAGTAGTCGTCAGGGCTGGCGCCGTGCCACTGGGCGTCGAACGCGTCCGGGTACTGCAGCATGAGCTTGAGCGTGTCCCGCTCGACGGTGAGGGCCCGGTCGTTCGGGTCGGGGAGCTCGTACGTGACGAGCGCCGCCTGCGCTGCGTCCTCAGGAGGCGGTACGGCCGGGCGGTGCTGCGCAGCACTCTCGGCAGGTCGACGCCCGGAGGCCTTCCCGACGATGCTGCGGACCTCCTCCACATCCGTACCGAGCATCGTCGCGAGCTCGCGGATGTAGCCCGAGACCAGCGAGCTGTCCCTGATGGAGGCGACGAGGGGGGCAGCGGCACGCAGCGCCTCGAGCCGACCGTCGACCCGGTCGAGGTCGTACTGGCTCAGCACGTTGCTCATGACGAACCGGTACAGGGGCTGGCGACGCGCGACGAGCTCGCGGACTGCCGACTCGCCGTGCTGCAGCCGGAGGTCGCACGGGTCGAGCCCGCTCGGCTCCACCGCCACGTACGTCTGGGCCGCGAAGTGGTGGTCGCCGGAGAACACCTTGAGTGCCGCCTTCTGCCCGGCGGCGTCCCCGTCGAACGTGAAGATGACCTCTCCGTGGAAGGCGTCGCCCCCGAGAAGGCGCTGGATGAGCCGGGCATGGTCGTCGCCGAAGGCCGTTCCGCACGAGGCGACGGCCGTGTCGACGCCTGAGACGTGCGCCGCCATGACGTCCGTGTAGCCCTCGACGATGACCGCCTGGCTCTTCTTGCCGATGTTCACCCGGGCCAGGTCCAGCCCGTACAGCACGCCGGACTTCTTGTAGACAGCAGTCTCGGGCGTGTTGAGGTACTTGGCGGGCATCCGGTCGTCGTCGAAGAGCTTGCGCGCCCCGAAGCCCAGCACGAGGCCGCCCGCGTCCTTGATGGGCCAGATGGCACGGCCCTGGAAGAAGTCCCACCCGCCCTGCCGAATGAGGCCGGCCGAGATGAGCTCCTCGTCGTGGAATCCCCTGCCGCGCAGGTGCTGTCCGAGGGACCGGCCTGACGTGGGCGCGAAGCCCAGCCCTAACCGCTCCGCGACGTCCCGACCGAAGCCGCGGCCCTGCGCGAACTGACGGGCGACGACGGCGTCGGGGGTGAGCAGCTGCTCGGCGTAGAACTCCGCGGCCTGGGCGTTGGCCTCCAGGATCCGCAGGCGGCTGCCGTGGTTCTCCCGCTGCCCTGACCCTTCGGTGTAGCGCAGCTGCACGCCGTACTTGTCGGCGAGGTGCTC
>JACRAA010000070.1 GCA_016213595.1 Actinomycetota bacterium
GGCGACGCGCTGCGAGGTTCAGGTCGCCTACGCGATCGGCCGCGCTCACCCCGTCGGCCTGTACGTGGACTGCTTCGGCACCGAGACGGTCCCGCTGGACCAGGTCACGGAGGCCGTCCAGACCGTGTTCGACCTGCGGCCAAGCGTCATCATCCGCCAGCTCGACCTGCTGCGTCCCATCTACTCGCTCACGACGAACTACGGCCACTTCGGCCGTGAGCTCGCCGAGTTCACCTGGGAGCGGACCGACAAGGCCGAGGCGCTGGCGAAGGCTGTCAAGGGATAGTCGCCTTGGACCTGCCGGTCGCCCGAGTCCAGGTGGACGTCGGACTGCCACACCTCGACAGGCTGTTCGACTACGCGGTGCCCGAGACGCTGGCGCACGTCGCCGTACCTGGCTCCCGCGTCCGCGTGAGGTTCGCGGGCCGGCTCGTCGACGGGTACGTCGTGGAGCGGGCGGCGACGAGCGACCAGCCGCGCCTGTCGGACCTGTCCAAGAGCCTCTCGGACGAGGTCGTGCTGCCCGTCGAGACGATCGAGCTCGTCCGCGCCGTGGCGGACCACTACGCGGGCACGTTCTCGGACGTCGTGCGTCTCGCCGTGCCCTCCCGGCACGCGGCAACAGAGAGGGCGGAGGTGAAGCCGGTCCCCGAGCCGCCGGCTCCCGATGTCACGCCAGGTCCGCTCGCCAGCTATCCGGAGGGTGCCGGCTACCTCACGGCCCTGAGCTCCGGCGCGTCGCCGCGTGCTGCCTGGACGGTTGTCCCGGTCTCTTCGGCGACGGGCGACTGGGCCGAGGGCTTCGCCGCGGCGGCTGCCGCCTGCGTCGCGTCCGGGCGGTCCGCGGTCATCGTGGTGCCGGACCTCAAGGACGTGACGCGTCTGCTGCCCGCCGTGGAGCGGCGGGTGGGTCGTGGCCTGGTCGCCCGTCAGACGGCGGACCTCGGACCTGCCGCGCGGTACCGGGCGTTCCTGCGGGGGTCGCGGGGCCAGGCTCGGGTCGTGGTGGGCACGCGGTCAGCCGTCTTCGCCCCGGTGGCGGACCTGGGCCTGGTCTGCGTCTGGGACGACGGGGACGACCTCCTCAGCGACCCGCACGCCCCCTATCCGCACGCCCGTGACGTCGCCGCCATCCGGGTTACCCAGCGGGGGGCCGCGCTGCTGCTCGGCTCCTATGCGCGGACGGCCGAGGTCCAGGCCTGGGTGGCGCGTGGGTGGGTGCGGCCCATCGCCATGACTGCAGCCCGCGCTCGGACAGAGGCTCCGGCGGTACGGATCGCATCGGACGACGACTTCACGCTGGAACGCGATCCCTCCGCACGAGCTGCCCGACTGCCACACCAGGCGTTCACTGTGGTCCGCACGGGCCTGTCCCAGGGGCCCGTCCTCGTGCAGGTCCCTCGCGCCGGCTACCTGGTGGGCCTGAGCTGCCGGACCTGCCGGGAACCTGTCCGCTGCCCGTACTGCCGTGGCCGCGTCCGTACCGACGTCTCCGCGGGCTCGTCCGACCCCGTCACGACCTGTACGTGGTGCGGCCGGACGGTGCTCGCCTGGACCTGCCCCCACTGTGGTGGCGCCACGTGGCGCTCGTCGCGCGTCGGCTCGAGCCGTACGGCGGAGGAGCTGGGACGGGCGTTCCCGGGGGTCACCGTGCGGCAGTCGGCGATGGACAACGTGGTGACGCAGGTGGACTCGTCGCCCTGCCTGGTGGTCGCCACGCCGGGCGCGGAACCCGTCGCCGAGGGCGGGTACGCCGCGGCGCTGCTCCTGGACACGACTGTGCTGCTCAACCGTCCGGACCTGCGGGCCGGCGAGGAGGCGCTGCGGCGCTGGCTGCTCGCGACGGCGCTCGTCCGGCCGGCCACCGACGGGGGGACCGTCCTCGCGGTCGGCCCCTCACCGTCCCGGGCACTGCAGGCTCTGACCCGGGTCGACCCTGTCGGTTTCGCCGAGCGCGAGCTCGCCGAGCGTACGGAGGCGTCGCTGCCGCCGGCCGTGCGGCTCACCGTGGCACAGGGCGACTGGGGCGCGCTCAGCGAGCTGGGGCAGTCGCTGAGCGACGTCCCTGACGTCGTCGTCCTGGGTCCCGCCCTGGTCGCGCCACCGGAGGACGACAGCGACCCCCTGGCACGACTGGTGGTCAAGGCCCCGCTGGCATCGGGACCGGTGCTGGCCGACGCGCTCCGGACGTTCATGGCGCGACGCTCGGCACGCAAGGACCAGAGGGCTGTACGGGTCAAGGTCGACCCGGTCGACGTGGGCTGAGCCGGGGCGGCCCGGTTGGGCACGCCAGGACGTCACGAGTCGTAGCCTGTGGGGATCGACCGGCGGCGAGCACGAGCAGAGGAACCTGACATGGCGAAGTCGAAGAAGAGCGACGCGAAGCCGAAGAGGGGCGACGCGAAGCCGAAGAGCAGCGACGCGAAGTCGACGAAGAGCGACGCGAAGCCGACGAAGAAGGCCGCTGAGGGGAAGCCGGCCAAGAAGACTGCCGCCGCGACGGTGGGCGCGACGAAGGGCAAGGCGACCGCGAAGGCCAGCCAGAAGGCGGCGAAGAAGGCCGGGAAGAAGGTCGCGGAGAAGAGCAGGGCGGCCACGAAGGCGAAGGCGACGTCGACCAAGTCGAAGGCGACCAAGACGAAGGCGACCAAGGCGAAGGCGACGAAGGCGACGAAGGCCACTAAGCCCACGGCCGTCCCCAAGGCGGCGGACACGCCACAGCTCGCGCAGACACCACAGCTCGCCGAGACGCCGACGGCCGCCCTGGGCCCGACCCGGCGGCAGCTCCTTGCAACCGCGGGACAGCTCGGCATCGTGGGGCGTCACCGCATGTCGAAGGAGCAGCTCCAGGCCGCGGTCTCGGCTCACTGACCGCCTCGGAGCTGCTGGTCGGTACGATTCGGCACATGCGCCTGGTCTTCGCCGGTACCCCCGCCACCGCTGTGCCGAGCCTCGACGCGATCGCCGCCAGCGGGCACGACCTGGTCGGGGTTGTGACGAGACCGGCCTCGGCCCAAGGGCGCAGCGCCCGTCCGGTGCCGAGCCCCGTGGAGGTGTGGGCGAGGCAGCACGACGTCGAGGTGATGACACCGGCGCACCCCAAGGACCCCGACTTCCGGGAGCGGCTGGCCGCCCTAGCTCCCGACTGCTGCCCGGTCGTCGCGTACGGCGCCCTCCTGCCTCGGCGCGTGCTCAACATCCCGCTCCACGGCTGGGTCAACCTGCACTACTCGCTGCTGCCCGCGTACCGGGGCGCGGCGCCGGTCCAGCGCGCGATCATGGACGGCGTCAGCGAGACGGGCGCGACGACCTTCCGTATCGTGCGAGAGCTCGACGCCGGGCCGCTGTACGGCTTCATCACCGAAACCGTAGGACCCCTCGACACCGCCGGCGAGGTTCTCGACCGGCTCTCCGTCAGGGGCGCGGACCTGCTTGTCGAGACGCTCGACCGGATCGCGCTGGGCGCCGAGCCCGTGCCGCAGCCGGACGAGGGGGTCTCGTACGCGCCCAAGCTCGAGCTCGATGACGTACGGCTGGACTGGACCCGCCCCGCGCGGGAGCTGGCCGACCTGGTCCGGGGCGCGAACCCGGAACCCGGCGCGTGGACGACGTGCGGGGGGGAGCGGTTCAGGGTGCTGCTCGCGGAGCCGACGGACGAACAGCTGCCGCCCGGCGTCGTCGACGCCCGCCGCCGGGAAGTCCTCGTCGGAACGGGCACCTCCGCGCTTCGGCTGCTCACCGTCCAGCCCGTCGGGAGGAAGCCCATGGCCGGCGCCGCCTGGGGTCGTGGTGCACGCCTGGCCGGCGGCGAGGCGTTCGTGTGAGCCCGAACCCCCGTCGACGGCGACCGGACCCCGCCCGCCGGGTCGCGTACGACACCCTCCGCACTGTCCACGCTGCCGACGGCTACGCCAACCTCGTCCTGTCCGACCTCCTGTCCGAGCGCCGCCTCGACGCCCGGGACGCGGCCTTCGCGACAGAGCTCGCTCACGGGACGCTGCGGCGGGAAGGGACGTACGACCGGATCCTTGTGCGAGCGTCGGGGCGAGCCCTGGACACCCTCCAGCCGTCTGTCGTCGACGCGCTGCGGCTCGGTGCACACCAGCTGCTCGGGATGCGCGTCCCGACCCACGCAGCCGTCGGGGCGACCGTCGACCTGGCGGCAGCCGCGGTGGGGGAGCGGGTCACCGGCGTGGTGAACGCAGTCCTGCGAAAGGTCGCACAGCGCGACCTCGATGCCTGGCTGGACGAGGTCAGCGGTGGCGTGACGGGCCTGGAGGCACTGGCGCTGCGCACCCACCACCCGGCCTGGATCGCCCGCGCGTTCGACGACGTGCTCGGCGACGAGACCCTGGCCGCCCTCGAGGCCGACAACGAGTCGCCCCGCACGACCCTCGTCGTGAGGCCGGGGCTGTACGAGAGGTCGGAGCTGGTTGCCGCAGGCGCCGTGCCGACCCCGTTCTCGCCGTATGGCGCGGCTTGGACAGGGAACCCCACGGACCTCCCGGCCGTACGTGACGGGCGGGCCGGCGTGCAGGACGAAGGGAGCCAGCTGGTGGCGCTCGCCCTTTCACGGGTCGCGGCCCCTCACGGCCCGTGGCTCGACCTCTGCGCGGGCCCCGGGGGGAAGTCGGCCCTGCTCGCCGGCCTCGCCGCAGCGGCCGGCGACAGGCTGCTGGCCTCGGAGCGGCAGCCCCACCGCGCCCGGCTGGTCCGGTCGGCGCTCCGCGCCTATCCGTCGTCTGCCTGCCTGGTCGTCGCCGCCGACGGCACCCGGCCCGCCTGGCGACCGGGCACGTTCGCCCGCGTCCTGGCCGACGTGCCCTGTACGGGTCTGGGCGCGCTCCGCCGGCGGCCCGAGGCGCGCTGGCGCCGCCGTGAGTCCGACCTCGACCAGCTCGTACCGCTGCAGCTCGCCCTGCTGAGGACGGCCGTCGAGTCGGCGATGCCGGGGGGAGCAGTGGCATACGTCACGTGCTCGCCGCACCGCGCCGAGACCGAGGAGGTCGTCGCCGCGGTCCTGGCGGACGGAGGCGTGGAGGTGGTCGACGTGCCGTCGCTGCTCCCCGAGGTCCCCGACGCCGCCCGCGGTCCGTACCTCCAGCTGTGGCCCCAGCGGCACGGTACGGACGCCATGTTCTGCGCGATCCTGCGGCGAGGGGCCGAGGCCGGCCCTCGATAGGGTGTCACCCATGGCCGTCCGCATCACGCCGAGCATCCTCAACGCCGACCTCGCCAACCTGGCCTCGGAGGTCGGACGGATCCCGAGTGCCGACTTCATCCACGTCGACGTGATGGACAACCATTTCGTCCCCAACCTCACGATCGGGCTGCCCGTCGTCGAGTCGTTGCGGGCGGCGACGACCACACCGCTGGACATCCACCTCATGATCGCCGACCCCGACCGGTGGGCTCCCGCCTTCGCCGAGGTCGGCGCGGAGTCCGTGACGTTCCACGCCGAGGCGGCGCACGCACCGGTACGGCTCGCCCGCGAGCTCCGCTCGAAGGGGGCTCGCGCCGGCATCGCGCTGAACCCGGCAACGCCTGTCGAAGCCTGCGCGACGATGCTCGGTGAGGTCGACATGGTGCTCCTCATGACGGTCGAGCCCGGCTTCGGTGGCCAGAGGTTCCTGGATCTCGTGCTGCCCAAGATCGCTGCGGTCCGCGCGCTCGTGTCCGCGGCGGACCTCGACGTCTGGATCCAGGTCGACGGGGGAGTGGGCCGTGACACCATCGAGCGCTGTGCCGAGGCCGGCGCAGACACCTTCGTCGCAGGCTCTGCCGTCTACCGCTCCGACGACCCGGATGCCACCGTGCGCGAGCTCTCCGCCCTCGGCGAGGCCGCGTTCGCGAGGTGCAAGCACTGATGCGCTATCTCTCGACGCGCGGGGCTGCCGACGCGCCGCGGCTGCCCTTCTGCGACGTCCTGCTCGCCGGGCTCGCGCCCGACGGCGGCCTGTACGTCCCGGAGTCGTACCCGCCCCTTGACCTGCCTCGGCTGCGACGCGTCCTCGCCGAGGAGGGCTACGCGGCGGTGGCGTTCGAGGTGCTCCGGCTGTA
>JACRAA010000071.1 GCA_016213595.1 Actinomycetota bacterium
ACCCGCGAGCATGCGCAGCGAGGTGGACTTGCCGCAGCCGGAGGGGCCGACGAGGACCATGAACTCGCCGTCGCCGATCTCGAGGCTCAGCTTGTCCACGGCCGGGTGGTCGGCTCCTGGGTAGACGCGCGAGGCGTCTGCGAATGTGACGGTAGCCACAGTTGAATCCTTTCCACGGGCAGGTACGTGCCCGACGATCCGTAGTGGAACGAACGAGGAGATGTCTCCTCTACCGGGATCCTCTCACGCCCGTACGACGTCGGGGCAACCTGGTCGCAGAGTTTTCTCGCTCGACGCGTCTCGGCAACGCCGGCTACGCGCTCAGGGCCCGATGGGGCAGCAGGCGACGACCGACGCGCCACCAGCCCTGCAGGAGCTTCTCCAAGGGCCCGGCAGCGGACGGCAGCGGCAGCTGGGACGCGTCGAACCTCGTCGTGAGCAGATCGGCGAGGACGTCGTCACCGACGGTGCGGGCTGCCGCGACCTGCCGTCGCCGGGCCAGGATGTACGGGAGGTTTCGGAGCACCCAGCCCCAGCCGCCGATCTTCTCGCGCACCCACCCCTGACGCCACGCGACGAGGAGGAGGGCGACGTCGAACGCCAGCAACGGTACGGCGAGCACCGCGAGCGTCGCCGTCTCGTAGGCCGTGAGCACGAACAGGAGCCGGTTGCGCTCCATCAGGTACATCTTGTGCTCGTTGCGGGAGAACTCGTAGTGATGCAGCACGCCCGCCTCATGGACGAGGCGGAGCGTGAGCCCTCGCTGACGTGCGCGCCAGCAGAGGTCGACGTCCTCGTGGTAGGCGAAGAAGTGGGTGTCGAACCCGCCCAGCGACTCCCAGGTGGCGCGCCGCACGGCGAAGCAGGCGCCCGAGAGCGTCGTGGGCTGCTCCGTACGGTCGAGGAGGGCCCGTGGCTCGCCGAGGTGCCCGGCCCAGACCAGGCCCAGCAGGTGGATGGGGTTGCCGGCCGAGTTCACCAGCTCCGGGGAGTCGGCGAGGAGGATCACGGGGCCGACAAGGTCGGCGCCGTCGTCGAGGGCAGCGACGAGCGCATCGAGGGCGCCGGGCTCGAGCTCCGCGTCGGAGTTGAGCATGCACACGACCTCGCCGGTCGAGGCCGCGACTCCGAGGTTCACCCCGCCGGCGAAGCCCAGGTTCTGGGGCGGGGTCAGGACCCGGATCCGCTCGTCGGCGGGCAGGGTGCGTACGGCGTCGGTCGTACAGCCGTTGTCGACGACGACGACCTCGACGTCGGGTGTGGCGAGGGCGCTCGTGATGGCGGCGCCGAGCCATACCTCGGGCCCGTAGGCGAGGACGACGACGCTGACCCGGCTCATCGATGTCCTCCCGCCCAGGCTCGTACAGTGACCCTGAGGACCGTACCGTGGACCACCACGGAGACCAGCGCACCGACCGTGAGTGCCGCTGCGACGCGCGTCGTGAGGGGGAGCGGCAGCCACAGCGCGACGACGGTCGCGAGGAGGCCCGCGGCCCAGCCGGCCAGTCCGAGCGTGTCGCGGCGGTGGGAGAGCACGGCCTGCGCGCACGCCTGCGCGAGCATGAACACCGCGCCCGACACGGCCACGAGGTTGAGGTCGAGGGGGGCAACGGTGAACCGGGCTCCGTAGATGAGGTGGAGGAACCACTCGCCGATCAGGGCGACACCGACGACACCGGCGATACCGACGCCCGCGGTGGCCCACAGGGCGATGCTCAACGTCTGCCGGAACTCCTCGACCGCCTGTCGCGCGACCAGCCCGGACAGCGTCGGCAGGAACGCCGCCTGGACCGCGGCGAACAGGAACAGAGGGATGCGTCCCACGGTGATGGCGCTCACGAAGGACCCCGCTCCGGCGCGTTCGACGGGTCCGGCGAGGACAGCGATCGCGAGCGGGCCCGCGTTCGCGACCAGCTGGGACGTGACCGTCGTCCCGACCAGGGCGGCGATCGGGGTCCTGCCGGTGGAGGTCGGCGTCTCCCGCAGCCAGCGGACCGTCGTGAGGGACACGGTGAGCGCGGCCGCGAGGAGGGGCGCGACGACGAGGACGAGCCCGTACGCGAGGATCGAGCCGTGCCCGGTGGCCATGACGAGCAGGGCGAGCCCGGCGCGGGCACCCCCGTCGATCGCGAGCTGGGCGCCGTAGCGGAGGAAGCGGCCCGAGCCGGACAGGGTGCCGCGGACGAGGTACTCGACGCCGAGCGCCGCGAGCGCCCCCGCCGTCACCGGGACCATCGCCGGTTCGCCGGCAAGGAGGGAGGTGGCGATCGGCCTGCTCGCCACGAGGGCCACAACGGCGATGAGCAGCCAGGCGATGGCCAGGTAGCGCAGGACATGCCGCAGCGACGGCGCGGGCGCGTCGTGCGCGCGACGGAAGGCCATGAGGCGGGACGTCTCCTGCTCCACGGGGAAGAACAGGCCCAGGCCGAGCGCGTTGACCAGGGTGAACGCGAGGGAGACGGGCGCGTAGTCGGCCGGTCCCAGGTCCCGTCCGACGACGCCGAGGTAGACGAACGTCGCCAGACCGAAGACCCCCAGGCCGACGGCGACGGACGCCGAACCCACCGAGAGCTGGCGGGCAGCTCCCGTCCGGGCCGTGTCCTCGCTCACCCCGACAGTCTGGCGTATCCCGCTCGATCCTGCCGTACGAGCAGGTCGGGAGGGCCCGTCGCGCGGACCCCCAGCAGATCGGTCGGGATAGGCTGTCCGGGCCCGCCCAGACGAAGGACGCCCAAGGTGCAGCTGCTCGGTGACCCGCCCGCACATCGCCGCCTCGTCGTGCTGCCTGCGTGGAACGAGGAGGCCGCGATCGGGGCCTGTCTCGACGAGATCCGCGCCACGCTTCCCGACTGGGACGTCGTCGTCGTGTCGGACGGCTCCACTGACCGCACGTCGGTCATCGCGCGGTCCAAGGGCGTCGCGGTCATCGACCTGCCGTTCAACCTCGGTGTCGGCGGCGCTCGGCGGGCAGGCTTCGCCTACGCGGTCCGCGAGGGCTACCGGGAGGTGCTGCAGATCGACGCCGACGGCCAGCACGACCCGGCCGAGGTCCAGCACCTGGTTGACGTGATGGCCGACACCGGGGCGGACGTGGTGATCGGAGCCCGGTTCGCCGGGCGCGGCGAGTACTCCGTCCGGGGCCCGCGGAAGTGGGCGATGAAGCTGCTCTCGTCCGTGCTCTCCCGGGTGACCGGGACGCTGCTCACGGACACGACGTCGGGGCTGAAGCTGTGCGGCCCTCGGGCGAACGAGCTGTACGCGAGGGACTACCCGGCCGAGTACCTGGGCGACACCGTCGAGGCCATCGTCATCGCGGCCCGCAGCGGCCTGGTCGTGAGGCAGGCCGGCGTCAGCATGCGCGAGCGTGCCGGTGGCGTACCGAGCCACTCGCCCGTCAAGGCTGCTGTCTTCCTCATCCGGGCGATGATGGCGCTCGGCATGGCGTTGACCCGACCGGCGAAGACGCTCTCGCTGGAGGCCTCATGAGCTACGTGCTGCCCCTGCTGTTCGTCATCGCGACCATCGTGACGATGGTCGTCCTCATGCGGCGCCGCATCATGAAGGAGCGGTTCACCGTGTGGTGGGCCGTCCTCAGCATCGGCGTCGTCGTGTTCGCCGTGTTCCCGCCGCTCCTGCCGTTCGTCGCCGAGCACCTCGGGTTCCAGACGCCGTCGAACTTCGTGTTCTTCGTCGCCTCCTTGATGCTGCTGCTCATGAGCGTCCAGTTCTCCGTGGAGATCTCGCAGCTCGAGGAGAAGACACGCACGCTGGCGGAGCAGCTGGGCATCCTGCGCGCCCAGACGGAGCAGCGCTCCGAGGTCACCACCCTCGCGCTCACCCCCGAGACGGCCGAGCTCGTCGAGTCTCAGGAGCAGACGGCCGACTCCGATGACTGAGAAGGGTGGCCGGACAGGAGCAGGCGCTGGCAGGGCCTCCGAGGTGCCCGACACGATGCGCGCCCTCCGGAAGGTCGCCCCCGGTCCGGGCCTGTCGCTGGAGGAGGTGCCGACACCGGCCATCGGTCCCACCGACGTGCTGGTCCGCGTCCTGTCGACGGGCGTCTGCGGAACCGACCTGCACATCGCCGGCTGGGACGACTGGGCGCAGCGGACCATCCGTACGCCCCGCATCATCGGTCACGAGTTCGCCGGCGAGATCGTGGCTCTGGGCTCTGCTGTCGACGGGCTGGAGATCGGCCAGCTGGTGTCGGGCGAAGGGCACCTCGTGTGCGGCCAGTGCCGCAACTGCCGGGCCGGCCGACGTCACCTGTGCGTACGGACGCAGGGCATCGGGGTCCAGCTCGACGGCGCGTTCGCGGACTACGTCGCGCTCCCGGCAGCCAACGTCTGGGTTCATCGGCACGAGGTCGACGTGGACGTCGCCGCGATCTTCGACCCGTTCGGCAACGCGGTGCACACCGCCCTGCAGTTCCCCTGCCTGGGCGAGGACGTGCTCGTGAGCGGCGCGGGCCCGATCGGGATCATGGCGGCCATGGTCGCGCGCCACGCGGGCGCCCGGTTCGTCGTCGTCACGGACCTGTCCGACGAGCGGCTGGCCCTCGCGAGCCGCCTCGGCGCCACCCGTACGGTCAACGTCTCCCGCGAGAGCGTGGCCGACGCGCAGCACGACCTGGAGATGACCGAGGGCTTCGATGTGGGCCTGGAGATGTCCGGCGCACCGGCGGCGCTCCGCGACATGCTCGCCAACATGACCCACGGCGGCCGGATCGCGATGCTCGGCATCCCCTCCGGCGAGACCACCCTCGACCTGTCGACCCTCGTCTTCAACATGATCACGCTCAAGGGCATCTACGGCCGGGAGATGTTCGAGACCTGGTACGCGATGAGCGTGCTGATCCAGTCCGGTCTCGACATCTCGGGCGTGATCACCGACCGGTTCGACGCGGCCGACCACGAGGCCGCGTTCGCGACGGCGGCGTCCGGGCACGGCGGCCAGGTGGTCATGCACTGGGCGTGACGGGCCCGGCGGGTGGCGTGAGTAGCGTCTGTTCGCGAGGAGGCTGGACATGTA
>JACRAA010000065.1 GCA_016213595.1 Actinomycetota bacterium
CACCGGCCCGGCGTCGACCAGCCTCTCGACGGCCGGCCACTCGGGGTCGCGGAGCAGGGGCACGGCGTGCGCGCCGTGGAACCTCTCCGCCAGCCAGGGGCCTTCGAGGTGGATGCCGGCGAGCTCGCCCGACTCCACGTACGGCGTGAGCATCCGCACCTGGGCCTCGAGGTCCTCGTACGTCTCCGTGACCAGGCTCGCCACCTGCGTGGTCGTGCCCGTCCGGCGGTGCGCGAGGATCGCCGTCTCCGGGTCGATGGAGAACGACGCGCCGCCGCCGCCGTGGGAGTGCACGTCGACAAGGCCGGGCGCCAGGGTGGCGACCTCGGCGTCCGGCGTGCCGGAGGTCCACGTGCCCACCTCGACGACCCGGTCGCCGTCGGTACGGAGCAGGCCCGGCTCGTACACGTCGTCGGCCGTCACCAGTCGTTCGGCGCGGATCAGCATCATTGCTCCTTGTCAGGTTGCGCCGGCGGTGCCGGCGGAAGGTTGCGGAGGGCGGCTTCGGACGGCCGCACGCGCCGGCCCAGGGGGCGTTCGATGTGGCGCGCCCAGATGGCGATGGTCGCCACGAAGAGCGCGGGGACGGACTGGTCGAGGTAGGTGGGGCCGAGCATCGTCAGCCAGGGCCACATGAGCGCCACGACGAGGGTCCACATCGCCACGATCCTCGGCGCTCCGCGCAATGGCTGCCGGGCGGTACGGCGCAGGCGGTCGACCGCCCACTTGGCCAGCCCGAAGCCCGCGAGCGTGACAAGGACGAACATGCTGATCCCGTACTGGCTCGCGACCTCCACGAGGGCGCTGTGCGGCGTGATGACGCCGTGGGTGAAGTACGGCGTCGAGCGCGTCGTCATCGCGTGCGGGAAGCCGGCGGGTCCGACGCCGATCCAGGTCGACCGGACGAGCAGCACGGCCCCGTCGCGGAGCAGGTTGAACGCGTCGCCGGCGGTGAAGGCCGCATCGGTGGGCTCGCCGAACAGGGAGCCGACCTGCTGGGCGACCGAGACGAACAGCGCGCGCCCCTGGGGCAGCGCGAGGACGACGACCGCGAGGACGGCGATGCCGACGCGGCGGCCCCAGCGGTACACGGCCAGCCAGCACACCGTGACGACGAGGAACAGGAGCAGGCCGAGGGTCGACCCGGTGCGCCACAGCAGGTACGGCATGGGCACGCAGACGGCGAGGTATGCCCACCGCAGCTTCCGGTCGTGCTCGAGCGACCAGCCGACGGCCATGACGACCGCAGCCATGACGAGGACGGCCGCGAGCTGGCTGGGCGCCCCGAACGGGCCCGCGATGTCGTTCCAGGCCGGGGTGCCGCTGCGGTCGGCCGTGAGGTGGTAGTTGGGGAGATGTCGTCCGGTGACGACCTCCCAGACGCCGACGACCTCGACGAGCACCGCCATGTACAGCCAGCCGCGAGCGACGGTGAGCACGGTCTCGGCGGTCCGGTAGAGCTGTACGAGCGCGACGGCGAGGGCGAACATGAGGCCCACGCTCAGCAGCTCGTGCCAGGCGGCGTCGGCGGGAGGCGTCGAGAAGGCGAAGGCGATCAGGCCGGAGACCTGGAACGCGAGGCCGATCCCGAGCGCCGTGAAGAACGTGCGGGAGCGGTCCTGGAAGCGCCACCAGTCCCAGGCTGCGGTGAGGAACAGGACGGCGACAGCGGCCCGGAACGTGGTCCAGGGCCCGGCTCCCCACAGCGGCCCCGCCGCGGCGAGGCTGGGCGTCGCGATGAGGAACCAGCCGACCCACCGGGGGGTGGGCCGCTGGGTGGCTCCCCGTACCGGTTTGGTGACGTCATCGATCCGCGCGCTCATCGGGGCCCAGTCTCCACCCCGCCGCGACGATGCGCCACGCGGCCCGTCCGCCGCGTGTCCCGGGCGAGTCAGCCGCGTGCCGCCGCGTCAGCCCTTGAGCAGCTGGTCGAACGGGGTGACGTTGTCGAACGGGTCCTGCGGCACGACGCGGGGCGCGCCCAGGACGAGGGCGGCGAGCTCCCTGCCCGCGGTGGCGATGCGCGCCGCGAAGTCGCCCGACCCCGCACGGCCGAAGTCCTCGGTGGCGGCGAAGACGGCCGTCGGGACCGTGACAGCGCCCAGGTAGGAGAACAGCGGACGCATCGCGTGCTCGAGCACGAGGGAGTGCCGGGCCGTACCGGCGGTGGCCCCCAGCAGAACGGGCTTGCCCCGGAGCAGGTCCTTGTCGAGGACCTCGAAGAACATCTTGAACAGGCCGGAGTACGACGCGGCGAACACCGGCGTGACGACGACCAGGCCGTCCGCCTTGCGCACCATCTCGATGGCCTGCGCCAGCTCACCCGTCGGGAAGCCGGTGAGGAGGTGGTCCGCCAGCGGGTGGGCGAGCTCGCGGAGCTCGATGACGTGGACGTCGGCCGCCTCGCCGTGGCTGCGGAGCGCGACGTCCGTCGCCGTGGCGAGCTGGTCGGCGAGCAGCCGTGTCGAGGACGGGTTCGCCAGGCCGGCGCTGATGACGACGATGGAGCGGCTCATACGGCCACCGCCTCGGACTGACGGGCCGCCAGCAGCGACTCGTGCGTCGGGGCATCGGGCACATCGGGCCCCGCCAGCGCGGCGAACTCCTTGCGGAGCACCGGTACGACCTCGCTCCCGAGCAGGTCGAGCTGCTTGAGCACGGTGCTCAAGGGCAGGCCGGCGTGGTCCATGAGGAACAGCTGGCGCTGGTAGTCGCCGACGTAGTCACGGAAGCCGAGGGTCCGCTCGATGACCTGCTGCGGCGACCCGACCGTCAGGGGCGTGGCCTCCATGAAGTCCTCGAGGGACGGGCCGTGCCCGTACACGGGTGCGACGTCGAAGTACGGCCGGAACTCCCGTACGGCGTCCTGGCTGCTCTTGGCCATGTACACCTGGCCGCCGAGCCCTACGATCGCCTGGTCGGCGGTGCCGTGGCCGTAGTGCTCGAAGCGCCGCCGGTACAGCGCCACCATCTGCTTGGTGTGTGAGGCGGGCCAGAAGATGTGGTTCGAGAAGAAGCCGTCGCCGTAGTAGGCGGCCTGCTCCGCGATCTCGGGGCTGCGGATGGACCCGTGCCAGACGAACGGAGGCACGCCGTCGAGGGGTCGGGGCGTCGACGTGAAGCCCTGGAGGGGGGTACGGAACTTGCCCTCCCACGTCACGACGTCCTCGTCCCAGAGGCGCCGCAGCAGTGCGTAGTTCTCGACGGCCAGCGCGATCCCGTCACGGATGTCCTTGCCGAACCAGGGGTAGACGGGGCCGGTGTTGCCGCGGCCGAGCATGAGGTCGATGCGGCCGTCCGCGAGGTGCTGGAGCTGCGCGTAGTCCTCGGCGATCCGTACGGGGTCGGTCGTCGTGATGAGCGTGGTCGACGTGGAGAGCAGGATCTTCGAGGTCTGGGCTGCGACGTACGCCATGGTGGTCGTCGGCGAGCTGGCGGCGAACGGAGGGTTGTGGTGCTGGCCGAAGGCGACGACGTCCAGGCCGACCTCCTCGGCCTTCTTGGCGATGGCCACCGTGTTCTTGATCCGCTCGTGCTCGCTGGGGGTGTGCCCTGTGGTCGGGTCGGTGGTGACGTCACCCACAGTGAAGATTCCGAACTGCATCTCAACGCTCCTACGAAGTAGTTGAAACCTAAACGACCTGCACCCGTGCGGTATTCCCCTACAACACCCGGACAGCCCGGGGGCATGTCGCCGACCGCACCCTCCATCCCTAGTGTGCTCACATGACCTTCTCGATCGCGGCCCGGTCGGGCGACGCCTGGGGCGTCGCCGTGGCCAGCAAGTTCGTCTGTGTCGGCTCGGTCGTCCCGGAGGTACGGCTCGGCTACGGCGCCGTCGCGACACAGTCGTTCGTGCGGTTCCCCTACCGGAGCGAGATCCTCGACGCTCTGGCAGAGGGTACGAGCGCGCAAGCGGCGCTCGACGCCACCGTGGCTGCGGACGACGGCCGGGAGAGCCGCCAGCTGGGCGTGGTGGGCGCGGACGGCGCCGCGACGTACACGGGCGGCGACTGCATGGACTGGGCGGGCGGCGTCGCGAGGGGCGACGGCGACGAGGCGTACGCCATCCAGGGCAACATCCTGGTCGGGCAGCAGGTGGGCGAGGAGATGGAGCGCGCCTTCCTGGCCACCGCGGGCCAGTCGCTCGACCGGCGGCTGCTCGCGGCCCTCGTGGCCGGGGATGCCGCGGGCGGGGACGCGCGGGGCCGGCAGAGCGCTGCCCTGCTCGTCCGGTCTCCCGGCGCCGGCTACGAGGCCTGCGGCATCCTCGCAGACGTCAGCGTCGACGACCATCCGGACGCCGTCACCGAGCTCACCCGGGTCCACGAGATCGCGACACTCGTCCTCGGCCGCCCCGAGGACGTCCGCCCCTTGGAGGGCGGCCTGTACGAGGAGGTCTCGGGGCACCTTCGCCGGCTCGGCTACGAGGGGTCGGACGTCGAGGCGTCGCTGGCGGAGTGGGCCGGGGTCGTGAACCTCGAGAACCGCCTGGTCCCGGGCAGCATCGACAGCCGCGTCCTGGACGAGCTGCGCCGCCCCTAGGTGAGGGTGCGGCCGGAGGTGTCGTCCGGGGTCTCTGCTCGCCCGCCGCTCCGCCACCTGCTCGACGGTTCGGCGGTCACCGGCTCGGCGGCGAGAGGGTTGGCAGCCACAGGGTCGGCCGTCAGAGGCTCGGGCGTGGCCCCGGCGTTCGGCGTCGGCTCGACGGCACGCGCAGAGCGCTCATCGGCGGCAACCGCGACCAGGGTGGGCAGGTCAGAGCCGGACGACAGCCGCACGACCATCCACGCAGCGACCGCGAACGCGAGGCTGCCGATGACCCAGGTCTTGGGCGGGCCGGACAACGAGGTGCTCCACCACTCCGGAGTCCCGCTCGGCAGGATGGAGCCGTCGAGACCTGTCGTGTAGCGACGGATGTTGGTCAGCAGTGCGACGCAGTTCGCGAGCGAGACCAGGGCCCAGGTGACCCAGGCGGCCGGGCGCGAGAGGCGGACAGCCTGGTCGGGCCGGCGCCCCGTGAGCAGCACGAGGGCCACGACCGGCAGCAAGGGCAGCATGTAGCGCGACTGGACACCGGCGCCGACCTTGAGCTGCGACGCCTGGAGGACGTACAGGGGGATGGCGACGACGGCGAGCACCCCGCCCACGACGACCAGGATCTTCATCCAGCTCAGCCGGCCGAGCCCGGCCATGATGAGGAACCCGCAGACCACGATCATGGGGACCCAGACGATCGAGGGCAACGGGGTGTCCAGCCAGCCCAGGTTGTACAGGCCCTGGTTGCCGAACAGCAGCACGGGGCTGTTCATGAGGTTGTAGAGCAGCAGGTCCCACCCCTTCAGGGGGTTCGCCGGGCCCAGGCCCGACCCGGCTATGGCCGAGGTGGCCTGCCCCGACGAGCGGTACACGAAGAAGCCGGCGAGCATCCCCAGCAGCGGGAGCACCAGCCGGACAGGATGGCGGCGGACGGACCGGAAGTGCAACGCGGTCACGGCGGCTGCCGTGAGGATCGCGTACAGCGCCGAGTCTCCTCTGGAGCTGACGGCCAGGGCGACGCCGACGGCCGCCAGGACGGCGTTGGAGATCACGCGGCCCCGGGTCTCGGCGATCCAGTACGAGTGGAGGGCGAACCCGGCGGCCGTGACGCCCACGACCGCCCAGCTGCTCGGGTTGGCCGAGGGCACGAGGAACATGCCCATGGGCACGAACGTGCTGACCACGGCGTAGGCGAGGATCCGCCGCGTCGGGCGGGCGGCCGCGAGGACGATCAGGGCTCCGAGCAGGATCGCGATGGCGAGGTTGAACGCACGGATCCGGTAGATGGTGCTGTACGGGTCGCCTTGGGCGAACAGGTGCATGACGTGGTAGAAGCCGCCGGGGTAGTCCCCACGGTCGAACCGGTCGTCCTGTCCGAGCTTGTCGGCGGGAATCTTCCAGATGCACGCGGCCGACTCGTCCGAGTGGAAGGCGAAGCAGGCGGGCGCCGCGATCACCCGGTAACCGATGGTGATCTCCGTACCGTGCAGCCCGGTGAGCACCTGACAGCCGGACGTCTCCACGGGCGGCGGGCACCAGATGCTGGCGAGGTGGTAGTCCTCGTCCGGGCTGGACCCGATCGGTGACGAGATGGCCCATGCCATCCCCGCCACGAACGCGGCGACGACCACGACGAGAATTGGGATCCCCCTGAGGAGAGGGATGCCATGCACGACCGGTCCCGTGCGTCGCATGGGGCGTCCCTTCCTGGCGATGATCGGCGCCGATGCTACCAGCGAGCGCGGGGCGGTCGGCCGGGGCCCGGACGCCACGCGGGACATCGACGCCGGTCCCCGCCACTGACCGCGCCGGCGGCCGCTTGTAGGGTGAGCCCACCATGTCCTGGCTCGACCTTCCTCCTCTCGACCTGGTCGGCGTCGCGCCCGACCCCCTGACGGCACGGACTGCGGACGGCTCGGTACGAGGCCCGCTCGGCCTCGTCGCGGGCGGCCTCGTCGGCCTGTGGGGCGGTCAGTCCGTCGAGATCTGGCGCCCCGACAACCCGGCGGCGCTCGCGGCCATCCTCGGGGTGGGCGAGGTGGAACGGCTCGACGTCGGGCACGGCTTCGCCGAGTGCGGTCGGCTCGACGCGGCGAAGCGGACGCTGCAGGTACGCAACCGCATCCCTGCGTCCGGTGCCCCCCGCAGCTTCCCGGGACGTCCCCTCGGCCTGTCGGACCCAGGTCTCGACCCCCAGGCTGTCTGGCAGCTCAGGCGGATGGTCGACGTCGCCGTCCGTCGTGACGAGCGGTGGGCGCTCACGCCGGGAGGCCTGCGCGACGGGGAGGTGTTTCTCGGCATCGAGACCGCACCGTGGCAGGGTCAGCGCCGGCTGGTGGTGACCGTACAGCCGGCGCTGCTCGGAAGGCGCTGGTCCATCGGACGGCTGGGGGCGGCCAGGCCCGGCGCCACGCCGTCACGGTCAGCGGGTGTGCCCCTCACGCCGCAAGGTGTCGACGAGGCCGTGAGGATGCTGGTGAGCGCTGTCGCGGAGTCGGGACTGTCCCCGTGGGAGCTCATGCCGGTCTTCCCGGTCGCCTGAGCCCGGCGCGCACGAGCGAGGACGGGGGCGAGCGACGACCCCCGGACGCAGCCCCTAGTCCTGTCCGGAACCTCGCCTAGGCTGACGCCATGATGCAGACGCAGAACCTCGGCACCAGTGACCTCATCATCAGCACCGTCGGCCTGGGGTGCAACAACTTCACCCGGCCGGGCACGCCGACGACGACCCTTGAGGGCACCCGAGCCGTGCTCGACGCGGCGATCGACCAGGGGGTCACCTTCTTCGACACCGCGGAGCTGTACGGGGACCCCAAGGGCGGCAGCGAGGACCTCATGGGGCAGGCCCTGCAGGGGCGGCGCGACAAGGTGGTCATCGCGACGAAGTTCGGCCACCAGGCGGGGGGTCCCAGCGGCTCCGACAGCTGGGGCTCCAAGGGCTCCCGCTCGTACGTCATGAAGGCTGTCGAGGGGTCGCTGACGCGGCTCCGTACCGACCGCATCGACCTGTACCAGCTGCACACGCCCGACCCGGAGACGTCGATCGGGGAGACGCTCCAGGCCCTCGGGGACCTCATCCATGACGGCAAGGTGCGCTTCATCGGCCACTCCAACCTGAGCGCGGAGCAGATCCGCGAGGCCGAGACGGTCGCCCAGGAGCTGGGGCTCCCACGGTTCGTGTCGGCCCAGAACGAGTACAGCCTCCTGGCGCGCGGGGTCGAGGCGGACGTGCTGCCCACGGTCCGCGAGCTCGGGATGGGCTTCCTGCCGTTCTTCCCGCTCTACAACGGCCTCCTCACCGGCAAGTACACGCGCAACGGCGGCGAAGGACGCCTCACGCGCCAGAAGCCCGAGGTGCTCGAGTCCGTCGACTGGGACCTCATCGACCGGTACGCGGCGCTGTGCGCGGAGGCCGGTGTGACCATGCTGCAGGCCACGTTCGCATGGCTCCTCGCGCAGCCGGGCGTCAGCAGCGTCATCGCGGGTGCGACCAGTCCTCAGCAGGTCGAGGCGAACGCGCAGGCCGGCATGACTGTTCTCCCCGACGACGTGGTGGCGGCGATCAGCGCACTGTTCGCATGACGGTGAGGCACCGGGTCCCGACGCCTTCGCTGCCGCCGGTGACGGTACGGGGCGAGCATGCGGACCTGGTGTCACTGCTCACCGGCCGGCGCTGGGTGGCCCTCACGGGGGCCGGCATCTCGACGGACTCGGGCATCCCCGACTACCGCGGCCCGTCGGCGCCTGCGTCGACACCGATGATGTACGACGAGTTCGTCTCCGACGAGGCGAACCGCCGCCGGTACTGGGCGCGCTCGATGCTGGGCTGGCAGTCGTTCGGGCGGGCCGTACCGAACGCCGGGCATCGAGCGCTCGTCGGGGCGCCGGGCCTGGCCGGTGTCGTGACGCAGAACGTGGACGGCCTCCACGAGGCAGCCGGCAGCGACGGGGTTGTCGACCTCCACGGACGGATCGACAGGGTCGTCTGCCTGTCGTGCCGGACCTTCTCGTCCCGTGCGGAGCTGCAGCGGCGGCTGCAGGCCCTCAACCCGGACATCGACGGCTACCTGCCGGCCGGTGCCGCCGAGCTGGACTCCGCACGCCTACGGCCGGACGGCGACGCTGTGGTCGAGCAGTGGCAGGACTTCGCGGTCGCACCCTGTGAGGCCTGCGGTGGGGTGCTCAAGCCCGATGTGGTCTTCTTCGGCGAGTCCGCGCGCAAGGAGGTCGTCGAGAAGGCGTACGAGCTCGTCGACTCGGCACCCGTCCTCGTGGTGCTCGGCTCGTCGCTCACGGTGATGAGCGGACTCCGCTTCGTACGGCACGCGGCGCGCAGCGGACGCTCCGTGGCGATCATCAACCGCGGTCCGACAAGGGCGGACGATCTGGCGGCCGTGCGCCTCGACGCCGGCACGTCGGAGACCCTGCTCGCGCTGCGTGCGGACTGGAGCAGGTCACTGACGACCTGAGGCGGGGGGACAGCAGCTCCCGTCCGTGGTCCGCTAGGTGCGCGTCCTGGAGCAGGGGCTCTCAGCCGAGCGGGTTGCGGCGCAGCGTCACGAGGGCGGCGGCGAGGAGGAGAAGCGAGCCCAGGACCGCCGGCGCGGCTGAGACGTCCACGTCCTGGGTCACCGTGCCGAGCCTCGCGCGGACGTTGTCGAGGACCTTGTTGAGACCGTCGGCGCTCGCGGCGCTGAAGTACTCGCCGCCTGTGATCTGGGCGACCGCTTTCAAGGCATCCTCGTCGACCACCAAGGCACCGCCGCCCCGGAAGCCGCCTCCGCCACCCGGGCCGCCGCCGCCGAAGCCACCGGGGTAGCCGTTGTTCACGACCTGCTGGGCGGTGCACGCCATGCCCTTGGGGCTCGTCGTGCCGAACCCGATCGGGTAGACCCGGACCCCGCGCTCCGCGGCCTGCACGGCCGCCTGCTGGGGGGTCACGCCCCGCGTGTTCGCCCCGTCGGTCAGCAGCACGACGATCTCGGGTACGGGGGCCGCCGGGGTCACCGTCGTGGTCTGGGTCTCCGCCGCCTGCGAGCTGTCCGTGGGCGTGACCTGGGGGTCGATCTCCGAGATGGCGTCCACGGCGGTGAGGATGGCCGAGCCGATCACGGTGCCCCTGCCCGTCGTCATCCCCTCGATCGCCTTGAGCAGCGCTGCGGTGTCGGTCGTCGGCGCGACCGCCAGCTGCGCCTGGCTGCTGAAGATGACGAGCCCGAACTTCGTCCCGGACGACTTCTGTGCCTGGAGGAACGTCCGTACGGCCGTCTGTGCAGCGGCGAGCCGGTTGGGGGTCACGTCCGTGTTGCACATCGAGCCGGAGACGTCGAGGGCGAGGATCACGGTCGCGTCGGTCGACGGCACGGTGAGGACGACGGTGGGACGGGCCGCACCGACGCCGAGGATGACGAGCGCCGCGCAGAGGAGCACGACGGGCACGTGTCGTCGCCATGGCTTCTGTCCCTCGGCCGCCTCCCGCAGCAGCCCCAGGGAGGAGAACGTCGTCGTCGACCGCTTGCCGCGCCGCAGCCACCACAGGTAGGCCAGCAGCAGGAGGACGCCTGCCAGTGAGACCGCGAGCAGCCAGGGAGAGGCGAGCCTCATCAGATCACCCGCCCCGTCCGTACGATCGACCATCCGGCACCGGCGAGGACGAGCACGGCGGCGGCGGCCACGACGAGCGACGTGACCTCATGAGGCACCGCCCTTGCCGCCCACGAGAGCTTCACGGACCCGCCGATCCCCGCGAGCGCCTGTGCGTCGGAGGCCGCCACGTACGTACCGCCGGTGGTCTGCGCGAGGGTTCGCAGCGGCGCCTCGTCGAGCGCCGTCGCCACCTGGAAACCGCCCGCCTTGATGGTCGTCCCGGCGGTCGTGCCGATGCCCACGGCCGAGACATGGACGCCGGCCGTGGAGGCGAGGTCAGCAAGGTCGGCGACGTCCGGCCCGCCCGTCTGCTCGCCGTCGGAGAGGACGACCACCGCCGTACCGCCGTACCAGCCGATCTGCGTGTCGGCGGGGGTCGCGGCGAGCTGGATCGGGGAGCCTGCGATCGCGCTCAGTGCGGTGAGGACGCCCGACCCGATGGCTGTCGCACCTCCCGCCTTCAGGCGGTTCACCGCCGCGAGGACGAGGGTGTGGTCGGTGGTGGGCTGCTGGACGAGGACCGAGGCGTCTCCGAAGGCGACGACGCCCACGCGGATCTCCGGGCCCTGGGCCGCGACGACCTGCGTCGCGATCTGCTTGGCGACGTCGAGCCGGCTCGGCGAGACGTCGGCGGCGCCCATCGAGCTCGAGACGTCGACGACCAGGATGACCGTGCCCTCACGCCGGGGCTCGGGGACGGTCGCGACGGGACGCGCCATGGCGGCGAGGCTCAGCGCGACCCCGGTCAGGAGCAGCAGGGGTGCCACGACGGCGCGCCTCACCGGAGGGGCGACGAGCCCGAGCGCGGCGAGCTCCGCACGGCGCCGGCGCTGGGTACGGACCAGCCGGAGGTAGGCGAGGATGACGGGAACGGCCACCAGGCTCAGGAGGAGCCACGGCCAGGTGAACGAGAGGTTCATCGCGGGCCTCTCATCGAGGCCACCCGGCCGCCGCCCCGTCGCGAGCGCAGTGCGGCGATCCTGCCCAGCACCTTCACGAGGTCGTCGTCGGTGCTCACGTCGTGGAGCTCCGCGCCTGCGCGTGCCACGCGCATCGACAGGTCCGCTCGGCGGGCCGCCGCACCCTCCGCGAGGCGTCGCCGGAACCGCGGGTCGTCGGTGTCGACGAACAGCTGCTCTCCGGTCTCGGCGTCCTCGACCCACATCAGCCCTGCGGCGGGAAGAGCCTGTTCGCGAGGGTCGGTGACGCGCAGGCAGACGACTTCATGGCGCTGCGCGAGCTGGCCGAGGTGCTTGTCCCATCCGGGCTCTGACAGGAAGTCGGAGATGACGACCACGAGCCCTCGGCGTCGGGCCACCCCTGCGGCGGCCCGCAGCAGGACCGAGAGGTCGGTCGGTGCCCCGGTGCCCTTCCTCGGCCCCTCGAGGAGCGCCTTCGCGATCCGGAGCACCTGACGACGCCCGCTCCCGGGAGGGATGGTCACGCCCGCGTCGCCCGGGCCACCGAAGAGCAGGGCGCCTACCCGGTTCCCTCCGCGGACGAGCACGTACGCGATGGTCGTCGCCAGCTCGGTCAGGACGTGGCCCTTGTGCCGGACGACTGGCCCGAAGCCCATCGAGGCCGTCGTGTCGAGCAGCAGCCAGGCGGTGAGCTCGCGGTCCTCGAGGAACTCCCGGACATACGGGGCGTCCATCCTCGCGGTCACGTTCCAGTCGATGTGGCGCAGGTCGTCACCCGGCAGGTACTCGCGGAGGTCCGCGACGTCCAGACCCGTCCCCCGGAACACCGTGCGGTAGTCGCCGTTCGACCGGCCGTCCAGCCGGCGCACGATCCGCCACTCCAGGCGACGCAGCAGTCGGTCGGCCGTCAGGCCCCGGCCCGGCTCCGTGGCAGGCTCGCGTCCCGGCCCCTCAGGACCCCGATCCTCGGGCCGGCGTCTCCTCATGCCTCGGCCGGCCTGCGATAGGCGGTCTCGTCGCGCGGGGACTCGTCGACGCGGTCCCGCATGACGACCGGTGGCTGTGGCACGGCGCCCACGAGCGGCTCGAGCAGGTCGTCCGCTGTGAGGTCCTCCGCAAGCGCCTCGTACGACAGCACCATCCGGTGCCGCAGCACGTCGCCGCTCAGGTCCGCGACGTCACCGGGCAGGACGAAGTCGCGGCCCCTCAGGAACGCGAGCGCACGGCCGGCGAGGATGAGGTTGATGGAGGCGCGCGGGCTCGCGCCGTACGTGATGAAGCGAGCAAGGTGGCCCTGGCCGACCGACTCCGGGTCGCGGGTCGCCGTGACGAGCGACACGGCGTACGCGATGACGCCGGGGTCCACGTACACCGCGTCCGCCTGTCGCTGCAGGCGGGCCAGCGCGTCGAGGTCGAGGACCTGCTCGGTGCGCGGGAGCGGGGAGGTCATGCGCTCGACGACGGCGTACTCCTCGGAGACGCTCGGGTAGCCGATGAGCACCTTGAGCATGAACCTGTCGACCTGGGCCTCCGGCAGGGGATAGGTGCCCTCGGACTCGATGGGGTTCTGGGTCGCCATGACGAGGAACGGCTCGGGCGCCGGGTAGGTGGTGCGGCCGATGGTCACCTGTCGCTCCTGCATCACCTCGAGGAGCGCGGACTGGACCTTGGCGGGCGCCCTGTTGATCTCGTCCGCGAGCAGGAGGTTCGCGAAGACCGGCCCGAGCGCAGTCTCGAACTCGCCGGTCTTCTGGTTGTACAGGCGTGTACCCGTCACGTCGGCGGGGACGAGGTCGGGGGTGAACTGGATGCGCTGGAACGTTCCGCCGAGCGTGGCCGCCAGGGTCTTGATCGACATCGTCTTCGCGAGCCCCGGGACGCCCTCGACGAGCAGATGGCCGCGCGCGAGGAGGCAGACGGCCATGCGCTCCAGGAGCACGTCCTGGCCGACGATGGTGCGCTTGACCTGGTACAGCGCCTGCCCGAGCGGGTTCGTGGACATCCGGTCCTCTCCTCCGGTGGGGCGCCGGCGGCGCCGCCGGCGGTAGCGATGGGTACGGCGAAGCCGATTCCCGCGAAGCTGTCCTCGCCCGACGGGTTCGCGAGGGCGGTGACGACCCCGACGACCTGGCCGGCCTTGTTCACGAGCGGGCCTCCCGAGTTGCCGGGGTTCACGGCGGCGTCGGTCTGGATGAGACCGGTGAGGGTGGTCCCCTGGATCTCGACCGTACGGTTCAGGGCGGACACGACGCCGCCGGAGAGCGAGCCGGCGTAGCCGAGAGGGTTGCCGACGGCGAACACCTCGTCTCCGACGCCGACACCTCCGCCGAGCGTGGCGGGCACGACGACTGCGGGCAGCGTGGCGGGGCTGAGGACGGCGATGTCCTGAGCCGGGCTCGTGCCGGTGACCGTGGCCGTGGACTGGGTGCCATCGGCGAACCGTACGGTGACCGAGGGGGCGCCCTTCACGACGTGGAGCGCCGTGAGGATCGTCCCGTCATCCTTGACGACCGTGCCGGCCCCCAGGCCGCCCCCGGTGGTCACGACGACGAGTGACTGCCGGACGGCTGCGAAGGCCACGCTCCCGTCCGCCGGTTGCGCCGCCTGCTGCCGCGCCTGCTCCTCGAGTGCCTTCGTGATCGACGAGCTGACCTCCGCGCGCGTCAGCGGCGCGGGCCCGTGCGGCCGGACGGCGGACCAGATCCCCGCTCCGGCAATCACGACAACGACCGCGACGGCGACGAGGACGACCCGGCGCAGGTGCGCGCGCGCACCGTCGAGCAGCTGGGCGAGCCGGTCCCGTACGGGGACCCGCCGGGGAGTGGGGTAGCGGTCGGAGGAGACCTCCTCCTCGAGCACCTCGTGCTGGTAGCCGGGATCTGTGGGGCGCGGGGGCTCGGGCGCGCGGGGGGCCTCCGGCGAGGGCGGCGCCGCCAGGAGCAGGCGCTTCGCCTCGGTGCGTTCCGCGGGCGTGGGCGAGGGGAGCTCACGCGAGGACTGCGGAAGTCGCCCCATCCCTGAAGAGTAGGTCGCTGCTCGGCGTCAGGGGAACGGCCGGCGGGCCACCCACAGCCAAGTCATAGCGCGACAACAGGATCAGGCGGTCGCCGTGAGACAGCGCCCGGAGGGACTCAGCTGGACCCGGAGTGATCGGTCCTGCCCGTGTGCCAGCGCGGCGAGGCGGGAGGCCGCCGCGGTGAGCGGGACGACGGCGGTGACAAGGCTCTCCACCCCCGGCACCCCCTCGCCGAGCTCACGGGCCGCGCGGAGGAAGATCGAGCGGGGGTACGCGTACGAGCCGAGCAGTGAACACTGTCTGCCCACGAGCTGCTGGAGGTTGACCGTCACGTCGGCCGCGCCAAGGCCGATCTCGACGACGGTGCCCCCGGGCCGCGTGCAGGCCAGAGCCTCCGCGAGCGAGCCGTCCGTACCGACCGCGTCGAACACGACGTCCACGTCACCCCCGTGGGTCGCGATCCACGGGAGGAGGTCCTCACCGGCGTCCGGGACGGTCGCGCCGAGGCGGGCCGCCAGTGCGAGCCGGTCGGTGGCCACGTCGAACGCGGACACGGTGGCGGCGCCGGCTCGCGCGGCGGCGAGCGCGACGAGCTGTCCGATGGCGCCGCATCCCACGACGAGCACGCGAGCGCCCGCCACGTCCGTACGGCCGACGGCGTTGAGCGCCACCGCATACGGCTCGACGAGCGCCGCCACGACCGGGGAGACGTCCGGCATCGGGACGACGTTGGCGGCCGGTACGGGGATCCGCTCGGCGAACCCGCCGAGACGCTGCGGGTCGACGCCGATGATCCTCAAGGACTCGCACAGCTGCTCGAGGCCCGCACGGCACGACGCGCAGGTCCCGCACCCGAGCTGCGGGAACACCGTCACCGTCTGGGGTCCGGCCCCCGGGCCGGACACGATACGGCCGCCGATCTCGTGACCCATGACCACGCCCGGCTTGCGGCGGTCGGTGATGCCCGCGAAGCCATGGACGTCACTGCCGAAGACGCCCACCGCGTCGACCTCGAGGATGACCTCATCGGCGCCCGGCCTGGGCTCGGGCTCATCAGAGAGCTCAAGA
>JACRAA010000066.1 GCA_016213595.1 Actinomycetota bacterium
CACGGGCGGCACGAAGCTCATCGCCGACGAGGTCGCCAAGGTGGCCGCGAAGTACGGGCTCGAGTCGTACGGAGCCGTCGGGGACGAGTTCGACCCGCAGATCCACGAGGCGCTCATGCACGTGCACGTGCCCGGCTACGCGGTGACCACCTGCACCCAGGTGTTCCAGACCGGCTACCGGCTCGGCGGCCGGGTGATCCGACCAGCCCGCGTGGCCGTGACAGACGCGAGCGAGCCCGAGGCAGCCCCGGCGCCTGACGACTCTGTGCCCGACGACCCCGGTTCCCTCACCGACTGAGCTGGAAGGAGGCGCTGAATGAGCACGAAGGACTGGCTCGAGAAGGACTACTACAAGATCCTCGGCGTCTCCAAGGATGCCAAGCCGGAGGACATCAAGAAGGCGTTCCGCCGACTGGCCCGCGAGAACCACCCGGACCAGCACCCCGACGACAAGGAGTCGGAGCGTCGCTTCAAGGAGATCTCCGAGGCCAACTCGGTGCTGTCCGACCCCACCCGCCGCAAGGAGTACGACGACGCCCGCAGCATGTTCGGCGGCGGGTTCCGGTTCCCCACCGCTGGGCAGCCGGGTCGCCCGGGCGGCGGAGGGGTCAACTTGGAGGACCTGTTCCGCAACTCGGGCGAAGGCGGCTTCGGCGACCTGTTCGGAGGTCTCTTCGGTGGCCAGCAGCCGACCGGACGCCGGTCGGGGCGCGGCCCGCGCCGCGGCGGCGACATCGAGGGCGAGGTCACGATCCCCTTCGCGGACGCGGCGACGGGGGTCACCGTCGGCGTCCAGATGGTCTCGGAGGAGGCCTGCGAGGCCTGCCGGGGCACCGGCGCGAAGGCCGGGACCGTTCCGCAGGTCTGTCCCACCTGCCAGGGGTCGGGGATGCAGGCGTCGCAGTCCGGAGGGTTCGCGTTCAGTGAGCCGTGCCGGCAGTGCCGTGGCCGGGGCCTGATCATCGAGACCCCGTGCCCCGTCTGCTCGGGCACTGGGCGCGCACGGTCGACGAAGACGATGCAGGTACGGATCCCCGCCGGTGTCGACGACGGACAGCGGATCCGGATCAAGGGCAAGGGCGGCGCCGGGGAGAACGGCGGTGCCGCCGGCGACCTGTACGTGACCGTGCACGTGACGCCGCACCCGGTGTTCGGCCGCACCGGCGACGCCCTGACGGTGACCGTGCCGGTGACGTACTCCGAGGCAGCCCTCGGCGCCGAGATCGACGTACCGACGCTGGCGGACGGCAGTGTCCGGCTGCGCCTTCCTGCAGGAACCCCGAACGGCCGTACGTTCCGGGTCAAGGGGCGCGGTGTCGGCAAGGCCAACGGTGCCGGCGACCTCCTGGTCACCGTCGAGGTCGAGGTACCGCAGAACTTGTCGCAGGAGGCTCGGACCGCTCTTGCGGAGTACCAGCGGCTGGCGGGCGAGCCCAACCCGCGTGCGCACCTGATGAGGAGCTGACATGGAGCACCTACCTGACCGTCTGGACCGGGACGCACCGCTGTTCCCGATCTCGACGGCCGCGCGGCTCGCGGGGATGCACCCGCAGACCCTCCGCACGTACGACCGGCTCGGCCTCGTCGTCCCCACGCGTACCCGGGGCCGCGGCCGGCGGTACTCGCTTCGGGACGTCGCCCGCCTGCGACTGGTCCAGTACCTCTCGCAGGACGAGGGCATCAACCTCAACGGCGTCCAGCGGATCCTGGAGCTGGAGCTGCGCCTCGACGGGCTCCAGAAGCGTGTCGAGGAGCTGACGGCCGAGCTGCGCGCCGCGCACGCAGCACCCCCCGGAACACGCCTGTTCACAGCCTCGTCGAGCGCCGTGCACCTCGGTACGGTCGTCCGCCCCCAGCGGGCGATCGGGCGCTGATGAGAGCCATGACCAACCAGCTGATCGCACGAGGGCTGGCCGCAGCCTCGGACACCGACGTCGTCGAGGTCGGTCGAGGCGTCCTCGCTGCCAGCGGCACCATCCTGCGGGACGCGCTGTTCACCGACGACAGGCCCGCGCTCGTCGTGGCCGACGACCGGACGTGGGCCGCGGCGGGCGAGGCCGTACACGCGGCTCTCGCCGCAGCCGGAGTCAGGCTCGTCGAGCCGATGGTCTTCCCGGGACACCCCGTGCTGTACGCGGCGCTGGAGAACTGCGACACGATCACCGCGCGGCTGGAGGAGTCGGGGGCGGTCGGTGTCGCCGTCGGGTCCGGCACCGTCAACGACCTCGTCAAGCTCGCGTCCGGCCGGCTCGGACAGCCGTACGGCGTCGTCGGCACCGCCGCGTCGATGGACGGCTACTCGGGCTTCGGCGCGCCCATGAGCTCGGAGGGCGTCAAGGTGACGATGCCGTGCCCCGCACCGCGCGTCGTCATCATCGACCTCGACGTGGCCGCGGCCGCCCCGCCCGCCATGGTCGCCTCCGGCTACGGCGACCTGTCGGCCAAGATCCCCGCCGGCGCCGACTGGATCCTCGCTGACGCCGTCGGCCTCGACCCGATCGACCCGCTGGCCTGGGAGCTCGTCCAGAGCGGCGTGTCCGACGCGCTGTCGCGGCCGGAGGCGCTGGCCGCCGGTGACCCGGAGGCGTACGAAGGGCTCGTCTCAGGCCTTGTCCTGTCCGGCCTGGCGATGCAGGTCTACCGCGGCACCCGTCCCGCGTCCGGCGCAGAGCACTACTTCAGCCATCTCTGGGAGCTCGACCATCTCGGAGCGGACCTGGACCCGCCCCTGTCGCACGGCCACAAGGTCGCGATCGGCACGTTGGCGATGACCGCGTTCTACGAGCGGTTCCTGGCGCGGGACGTGGTGGCGCTCGACGTCGACGCCGCGGTGGCCCGCTGGGCACCGTGGGAGGAGGTCGAGGCGGAGATCCGGACCAGGTTCACGGGCGCACTAGCGGACCATGCGGTCGCCGAGACCCGGGTGAAGTACGTTGACCGGTCGGGGCTCGCCGACCGTCTGAACCGCTTCGCCCGCAGCTGGACGACGCTGCGCCCCCGGATCGCGTCCCAGCTCGTACCCGCGGACACGCTGCAACGGATGCTCGGCGCCGCCGGTGCGCCCACGACCCCGGCTGATATCGGGCTGACCGCCGCCGATGTGGCGGCGACGTTCCCCAAAGCCATGTACTACCGGTCGCGCTACACGGTGCTCGATCTCGCACGCGAGGCGGGCTGGTTCTCGGAGCTCGTGGACGAGGTCTTCGCCCCGGGCGGTCTCTGGACGTGAGACAAGAGCTGTCCGTCTATCAGGACGACGTCGCAATACCGTCGTGCGAGACGTCGGGGTCGACCGCATAGGTCTTGCCGGGGTTGAACCCCGCAGGCATGACCTCGTCCTCGGGAAGCTTCGTCGTGTCGATCTCGATCTCACAGCCCTGGTGGATCGCGTCGGACGGCGCGTCCGCCAAGACGTCCTGCGTGTCGGAATAGCTCGCCATGCTGTCCTCTCGTGATGCCAGAACGCTAGTACGCCCGGAGCGGGCCTTGATCCCATCGTGCCTTGACTCGCCGGAAGAAGAACCAGGGAAACGAGAACAATTCGGGGAAACTAGGATCGGTTCGTGTCGGATCCCGTCGTCAGCTGCCCGTCCTGCGGCACCAAGAACCGTCTCCCGGTCGCCTCGACCGGCCTGCCCCGATGCGCGTCCTGCCGCGCTGACCTCCCATGGCTGGTCAACGCCGGCGACGACGACTTCGATGCCGCCGTACGGTCCAAGTCCCTTGTCGTCGTGGACCTCTGGGCGACGTGGTGCGCACCGTGCAGAGCCGTGGCCCCCATCCTCGAGTCGCTGAGCAGGGAGCTCGCAGGCCGGCTCAAGGTCGTGAAGGTCGACGTCGACCGGTCACCGGGGATCGCTCGTCGCTATGACGCGCGCAGCATCCCCATGCTGCTGCTCATGGACGGGGGCAGCGTTGTCGACACGATCGTCGGCGCCCTTCCCCAACCGGCGATGCGGGCTCGCATCGAGGCCGCGCTCGCTCGTCGCCCGGGCTAGGGGGACTCTTAGCCGGACCATAGCCGTGGCTTGAGGCAGGGAGTTGGGATCCTCAGGAAGGGATGCGCGCTTTCCCAGGCTGCTGGACTAGCCTGCCTTGCGTGCCGGTGACAGCAGTTGGCCTCAGCCATCATCTTGCGACACCGGAGGACCTCGCGCAGATCTCCGAGAGGGCGGATCCTCTGGAGGCGCTGATCGCGGCGTCTCCGGCGGTCGACGGCTGGGTCCTGCTGAGCACGTGCAACCGGTTCGAGCTGTACCTCGACGGTCCTTCCTTCCATGAGCTCGTCAGCGCCGCCCTCGCTGCGGTACGGGAGGTGCTTCCGGTTGAGGGGCGCGACCTCGCGGACCAGTTCGAGGTGTACGTCGGGCAGTCCGCGGTGGAGCATCTTCTCGAGGTCGCCTCCGGGCTCGACTCCATGGTGATCGGGGAGGCCGAGGTCATCGGGCAGGTCCGGGCCGCCGTGGGGTCAGCCGGCGAGCATGCCGGCCCCAGCCTGCACAGGCTCTTCCATGCGGCCCTGACGACCGGCAAGGCCGTGGCGTCCGAGACCGACCTCGGTGCCGCGGGACGTTCCGTGGCCGGTGTCGGCCTCGACCTCATCGAGCAGCGGCACTTCCCGCTCGCCGGACGTCGGGCACTCGTCCTCGGCACCGGCAGCTATGCCAGGGTCGTCACGGCAGCACTCGGCCGTCGCGGCTGCGTGGACATCAGCGTGTACTCGTCGACCGGGCGTGCCGACGCCTTCGCCGAGACCCATCCCGTGGTCCCCGTCGCCGACCTGGCTCAGGCCGTCCAGGAGGCCGACCTCGTCGTCACCTGCAGCGGCTCCTCAGCCGAGGCGATGATCGGCCGCGACCTGATCGAGGCCGCGCGCGACGACCGCCCGCTCCTTCCGATCCTCGACCTCTCCCTGTCCGGTGACGTGGACCCGGCCGCTGCCGACCTGCTCGGTGTCGACCTCATCGACCTCGAGGAGATCGGGGCCCACGCCCCCTCCGATCACGGCAGCGCTGTGCTCGATGCGCGCGACCTGGTGAGCCGAGGTGTCGAGACGTACCTCCACCTCGAGTCGGGCCGAGTCGCCACCCCCGCCGTCACCGCGATGCGCGCGCACGTCAGCCAGTTCATCGAGAAGGAGATCGAGGTCGCGAGGCGCCGGTACGACCCGGAGACGGCCGAAGCGGTGGCCCGCTCCCTGCGCCGCGTCTCCAACTCCCTCCTGCACGCGCCGTCGGTGCGTGCCGCAGAGCTCGCTCGTACCGGCGCCCTCGCCGACTACCAGCAGGCCCTCCACACGCTGTTCGGCATCGACATCGAGGTTCAGGGTTGACCGAGTCGGCGCTCGACACCGCACCGCTCCTCGCCGCCTACCGCGGTGTGCAGGCTGCCCATCGTCCGGTGTGGTTCATGCGTCAGGCCGGGAGATCGCTGCCCGAGTACAGGGCCCTGCGCAGGGGGACGGCGATGCTCGACGCCTGTCTCACGCCCGAGCTGGCGGCTGAGATCACGTGCCAGCCCGTACGACGCCACGGCGTGGACGCCGGGATCTTCTTCTCCGACATCGTCGTGCCGGTCCGGCTCGCCGGCGTGGGGGTCGAGATCGTGCCGGGGGTCGGGCCCGTCGTCGCCGACCCGGTGCGCAGCCTCGCGGACGTCGCGCGGCTCCCTGAGCTCGACCCCGCCGCGCTCGAGCCTGTGCGCGAGGGCGTCCGGCTGTCGGTCTCGGAGCTCGGTGAGATCCCGCTGATCGGCTTCGCCGGCGCTCCCTTTACCGTCGCGTCGTACCTCGTCGAGGGGCGCCCTGACCGGGACCTCCCGCGCACCCGAGCGCTGCTGGCCGAGGAGCCGGAGACGTGGCGACGTCTCCTCGAGTGGGTCGCCGGGACGACCACCGCCTTCCTGCGCGCCCAGGCCGAGGCCGGCGTGAGTGCGCTGCAGCTGTTCGACTCGTGGGCCGGGCGGCTGGACGTCGCCACGTACCGCTCCCTGGTCCGGCCGTACTCCGCCCAGGTGCTGGCCGGCGTCGCCGACCTCGGCCTGCCGCGGATCCACTTCGGCACCGGGACGCGCGACCTGCTCGTCGACATGTACGAGGCGGGCGCGGACGTCGTCGGCGTGGCCACCGACATCGGCCTGGCCGAGGCGAGCGCTCAGCTGGGACATCGCGTACCCCTCCAGGGGAACCTCGACCCGGAGCTGCTCTCCGCGGACTGGGACGTCCTCGAGGCGGCCGTGCGCGAGGTCTGCCGCCAGGGCTCGGCGGCGCCCGGCCACGTCTTCAACCTCGGGCACGGCGTACCGCCCACCACCGACCCGGACGTGCTCACGAGGGTCGTCGAGCTCGTCCACTCGATCCCGTACGAGCAGGAGAACCCATGAGCAGCACCGCGACCCGTGCGCCGCACGGCATCGGGTCGGTGAGACCCGTGGGCTGGGCGTACGACGCGGCCCCGATGATCGTCTACTGGGAGCTCACGAACGCCTGCGGCCTCGCCTGCCGGCACTGTCGGGCAACGGCGATGCCGGACCCGGCTCCCGGAGAGCTCACGACGGAGCAGGCCATCGCGCTCCTCGACGACATCACAGGCTTCGCGGGTCCCGGCGAGCCACTCCCGCACGTCGTCATGACCGGCGGGGACCCGCTGCGGCGGCCCGACCTGGTCCAGCTGGTCGAGGCGGCGACGGCCCGCGGCATCGGAGTGTCCCTGGCGCCGGCCGTCACCCCGCTGCTCACGCGGGAGCGCATGGAGTGGATGAGCAGCGCCGGGATCCAGGCCATCTCGCTCTCGCTCGACGGGTCGACGGCCGAGCTCCACGACGGCGTCCGGATGGTGCCCGGCACGTTCGAGGCGACGCTGGCTGCGCTCGACGTCGCCGCCGAGGTCGGCCTGTCGGTCCAGGTGAACACGCTCGTGACCGAGTCCACCGCGAGCGACCTGCCTGCGGTGTACGAGCTGCTGCGCCGTCACCAGCTCATGCAGTGGAGCCTGTTCTTCCTCATCTCGATCGGTCGCGGCGCGGAGCTCAAGGAGCTGAGCCCCGGCGAGGCGGAGAAGGTCCTGCTCTGGGCACAGCACGTGGGACGGGACGCACCGTTCCGCGTGAAGACGACCGAGGCGATGCACTACCGCCGGCTCGGCGCTGCGGCGCTGCTGCGCTCGGGCAAGAGCCGCGAGGAGGTCGAGGCGCACCCGATGGCGAGGGCGTTCGGCATCCGCGATGGCAACGGCATCGTCTTCGTGTCCAACACGGGTGAGGTCACACCGTCCGGCTTCCTGCCGACCGTCGTGGGCAACGTCAAGGAGTCGTCCCTGGTCACGCTGTACCGCGACGATGACCTCATGAGGTCGCTGCGCGACCCGGACACGTTCCTGGGACGCTGCGGGCGCTGCGAGTACCACGACTGGTGCGGCGGGTCCCGGGCCCGGGCCTACGCGTGGACCGGCAACCCGCTCGAGTCCGACCCGCTGTGCCCGTACCAGCCGAGGAGCGAGCCGTGAGGCTGCTCGTCGTCGGCGGGGGCATCACCGGGCTGGCTGCAGCCTGGGAGGCCGCCCGGCGTGAGGACGCCGTCGAGGTCGTGGTGCTCGAGGCCGGTGACCGGCTCGGCGGGAAGCTACGCACCGAGCACGAGGACGGGGTCCTGTACGAGCACGGGCCTGACTCCTTCGTCTCGTACAGGCCCGCCGGGGTCCAGCTCGTCAAGGAGCTCGGGCTGGAGGACCAGCTGATCCGGATCCGCGGCGCCCGGTCGGTGTCGCTGCGGGCGGGCGGGAAGCTGCGGCCCTTGCCGCAGGGCATGGGGATGGTCCTGCCGACACGGCTGTGGCCGTTCGTGACGACGCGGATCCTGTCGCCTCTCGACAAGGTACGGGCCGCCCTCGACCTGCTGCTGCCCCGACAGCTGACCCCGGGCCGTGACGTGGCGATCGGCACACTGCTGCGCAAGCGGCTCGGAGCCGGCATCGTCCACCGCTTCGCGGACCCGATGGTGGGCGGCATCTACGGCGCCAGCGTGGACGACCTCAGCCTGGACGCCGTCCTGCCGTCCCTGCGCGCCGACGAGACGGCGTACCGCAGCCTCCTGCTGGCCGCCCTCGCCCAGGGCCGTCGAGCCCGGTCGGGCGGCCGCGGGCCGGGCTCCCCGTTCGCGACCCTGCGCGACGGGCTGGGCACGCTCGTCGACGCGCTCGAGACTCAGCTCCGCGCCTCGGGCGTC
>JACRAA010000069.1 GCA_016213595.1 Actinomycetota bacterium
GCTCGCCCGGGCCCTCTCCCCCGGCCGCTACGACGTCGGCATGTCCAGGTGGCAGGCCTACGAGATCACGGGCGACGGGACGAGCGCGGCGTTGACGGCCTCGTCGGTGGCGACCCTGCTGGGCTACGTCGTGATCGTGGCGACGTACGCACTGTGGCTGCGGCGCAGGACGCGCACGGTGGTGGAGGCGGGCCTCATCATGGTGCTCGTCGTCACCGTGACGATCGTCACGAACAAGACGTTCAGCCCTCAGTACATGATGTGGCTCGGCGGTCCGCTGGCCGCCCTGCTCGTCGCGTACGGCCATGAGCGGCCGGGCGCCTCGTCCGTACCGTCATGGCGGGAGCTCCGTGCACTTGCCGTCGCCGTGCTGGCGCTCACTCTGGTGACGCAGCTCGTCTACCCGATCCTGTACCAGCCGCTGATCCACGGGGGCCCGCTGCTGCTCCTGGCCACGACGATGCTCGTGGTCCGCAACGTCGCCCTGGTGGTGTTCCTCGCCTGGGTCCTCGTCCTCGTCGGGCGCATGCTTCTTGCGCCCTCAGGGACGGGCGGCGGTACGGACGACGTCCTCGGCACGCCCATCGACGACAAGGAACGGGAGGTGGGTCCATGACGTGGTGGCGCCGCGAGGCTCGGACTCTGGCGCACAGCGGATGGACGTACGCCGTGCTCTGGGCGCTCAGCCGCGCACTGCTCGGGTACGAGTGGGCCAACTACGTGCGCTACATCGAGGGCGATGTCACGTACTACCTGGGCCAGGTCACGAACGCCACCTCGTGGTCGAGCTCGCTGGTCGAGTACCCCACCCCGGTGGCCTGGGCACTGCAGCTGCTGTGGGCGCTGACCGGGGGCAACCAGGGCGCGTTCGTCTGGGGATTCGCCCTCGCGATGGTCGCCCTCGACGCGGCCATGGCCCGCCTCACCTGGCGGCTCAGCAGCCCCCGCTGGCGCATCCCGGCCGTGCTCACGTGGATCGTGTTCGTGGTGCTCATGGGACCGATCGCGTACTTCCGCTTCGACATGGCGCCCGCCGTGCTCGCAGGCGCCGGAGCCTTCCTCTACCGACGCCGCCCCGCCCTCGCCGGGACGCTCATCGCCTGCGGGGCCGCGCTCAAGCTGTGGCCGGCGCTCCTCGTCCTGCCGCTGCTCGGTACGGGACGCCGCGGGGTCCGGACAGCCGTCGGGTTCGGGGTCACAGGTGGTGGCCTCGCCCTGGCCAGCCTGCTCGTCGGGGGCTGGGAGCGGCTCGTCTCCCCGCTGACATGGCAGTCCGACCGCGGCCTCCAGGTCGAGTCGCTGCCTGCCACCCCGCTGATGTGGCTGCGTGCCGCCAGCCCGGAGCCTCACTGGGTCGTCGGCCTCTCCCGTTACAACGCGTACGAGATCTCGGGACCCGGCGTCGAGGGGGCGCTCCAGGTGGCGAGCGTGCTGATGCTCGTCGGCTTCCTGCTCGCGATCATCGTCGGCGTCCGCGCAGCGTGGTCGATGAAGCGCACGACCAGGACTGTCGCCGTCGTGATGCTCGCGGTCATCCTCATCATGATCGACGTCAACAAGACGCTCAGTCCCCAGTACGTCCTGTGGCTCGGCGGTCCCCTCGCCGCCCTCATCGGAGGAAGCGAGGACGACTCGCCGCCGTCGCTCGGGTGGCCTGTGATGTGGGCCCTCGTCGGTGGTGTCCTCGCGTTCCTCACCCAGGTCGTCTATCCGCTGCGGTACGGGGAGATCGTGTACGGGACCGGGACTCCCGGCGCGGTGGCCGACCTCGTGATCCGGAACGTGTTCCTCGTCGCCTTCACCCTGGTCGTCACCTGGAAGGCGTGGAGCCAGACGAGGAGGCGCCGTCTCGAGGACGCGCGACTCGAATCTCTTGAGATCGAAGCGCCTGACGGAGTGGCTTAACATGGGTTGACGGGCCGGGCTCACCTCCCGGCCTCGGACAACGACGAACGAGGGGCATCGTGGCCATTCAGCCCGACCAGGACCTAACTGCAGCGGCGCAGGACTTCGGCGCCAACGACTGGCTCATCGAGGAGATGTACGAGCGGTACGAAGCCGACCCGTCCTCCGTCGACCCGACCTGGGCAGACTTCTTCCGCTCCCACGAGGGATCGCTGCCGCTGACACCGTCCGCCAGTCCGTCCACACCCGTCCCCGCCCCTGCGGCTCCCGAGCAGGCGCCTCCCGCTCCAGTCCAGGCCGAGACCACCCAGGCCGCGGCGGGCGTCTCCGAGCAGGCTCCGTCTGCGCAGGCTCCGTCAGAGCAGGCTCCCCCCGAGCAGGCTCCCCCTGCGCCGGCCCCCGCCGAGAAGACCGAGACCCCCAGGGCCGTCTCCGAGCAGGCGCCCCCGGCGCCGGCCGCGGCCGCAGTCGCGACGTCGCAGCCCGCACCAGCCGCACCGGCGCCCCAGGCCGCCCCGACCGGCTCGGCTCGTCCGCCAGTACCCACGCCGGACCTCACGGCGACGATGTCGTACCTGCCCGCCCAGCCCCCCAGGGTCGCGTAGCGCCCCGCCCCCGTCACGGACCAGCCCACGCGCGCGCCGTTGCGCGGAGCCCCGCTGCGCACCGCGAAGAACATGGACGCCTCGCTCGAGATGCCCACGGCCACGAGCGTCCGTACGGTCCCGATGAAGCTCGTCATCGACCACCGGACGATGATCAACGCGCACCTCGCCCGCACCATCGGCGGCAAGGTCTCGTTCACCCACATCATCGGCTGGGCCATGGTCCAGGCCATGAAGGCCGTGCCCGCGATGAACGTGGCGTACCAGGTCGTCGACGGCAAGCCCATGCTTGTCGAGCCGGACACCATCAACCTCGGCATCGCCATCGACATGACGAAGCCGGACGGCACCCGCCAGCTCCTCGTCCCGAACATCCGTAGCTGCGAGCAGCTGACGTTCGGCCAGTTCTGGAGCGCGTACGAGCAGGTCGTGTCCAAGGCACGCAAGGGCCAGCTCACCGTCGACGACTTCGCGGGCACGACCGCGTCGCTCACGAACCCTGGTGGGATCGGCACCAACCACTCCATCCCGCGCCTCATGCCCGGCCAGGGCCTCATCCTCGGCGTCGGCTCGATCGAGTACGCCCCGGGCTACCTGGGCGCGAGCCCCGAGCGGCTCAACGAGCTGGGCATCTCGAAGGTGATGAGCCTCACCTCGACGTACGACCACCGGGTCATCCAGGGCGCCCAGTCCGGCGAGTTCCTGCGCGCCATGGAGAACCTTCTTCTCGGCCGGAACGGGTTCTACGAGGAGATCTTCACCTCACTGCGCATCCCGTACGCACCGCTGGAGTGGGACACCGACATCTACGTCGGCAGCGCCCCGGAGCTGGTGGACAAGGAGGCGCGCGTGCTGGAGCTCATCTCCCGTACCGCGCGCTCGGCCACCTCGTCGCCGACATCGACCCGCTCACGTACCGCATGCGCAACCATGCCGACCTCGCCCTCAAGACGCACGGGCTCACGCTGTGGGACCTCGACCGCACCTTCCCGTGCGGGTCGCTGGGCGGGAAGCCGCGCACGTCCATGACGCTCCGGGACGCGCTCGAGACCCTCCGGGACGCGTACTGCCGTCATGTCGGCGTCGAGTACCTGCACATCACCGACCGGACCCAGCGCGCCTGGCTGCAGGAGCAGCTCGAGCAGCCGCCGGTGGCCCTGAGCCGCGACGAGCACCTCCGCATCATGGACAAGCTCAACGAGTCCGAGATCTTCGAGACGTTCCTCCAGACCAAGTTCATCGGCCAGAAGCGCTTCTCGCTGGAGGGAGGCGAGTCGACGATCGTCATCCTGGACGAGATCTGCGAGCGGGCCGCCGACCTGGGTCTCGGCGAGGTCATCATCGGCATGCCGCACCGCGGCCGGCTCAACGTCCTGGCCAACATCGTCGGCAAGTCGTACGGCCAGATCTTCCGCGAGTTCGAGGGCAGCATGGACCCGCACAACACGCAGGGGACCGGCGACGTCAAGTACCACCTGGGCGCCGAAGGCGAGTTCGTCTCCCCGAGCGGCAGCCGGATCCGTACCTCCGTGGCGGCGAACCCGTCCCACCTGGAGGCCGTCGACCCCGTCGTCGAGGGCATCGCCCGGGCCAAGCAGGACAGGGCGCAGAGCGAGCACGAGTACCCGATCCTGCCGATCCTGCTGCACGGCGACGCGGCCTTCGCCGGGCAGGGTGTCGTCTACGAGACGCTGCAGATGTCCCAGCTCCGCGGCTACCGGACCGGCGGCACGATCCACATCGTCGTCAACAACCAGGTCGGCTTCACCACCGCACCGGCCGAGTCGCGCAGCTCGACGTACTGCACGGACGTCGCGAAGGTCGTCGAGGCACCGGTCTTCCACGTGAACGGCGACGACCCCGACGCGTGCGTGCGGGTGGCCCGGCTCGCGTTCGAGTTCCGCGAGCGCTTCGCGAAGGATGTGGTCATCGACCTCGTCTGCTACCGGAAGCGCGGGCACAACGAGGGTGACGACCCGAGCTTCACCCAGCCGCTCATGTACGACCTCATCGAGGCCAAGCGCTCCACGCGCAAGATCTACACCGACGCCCTCATCGGTCGCGGCGACATCACGACCGACGACGCGGACGAGTTCGCGGAGAAGTTCCGGATCCGTCTCGAGACGGTCTTCAAGGAGATCCGGTCGATGACCGCCGAGGCCAGCGCCGAGGAGGAGTACCGCAAGGTCCCGTACTACCCGGCAAAGCTCGGCAAGGGCGTCGGCACGAGCATCAGCGCCGAGGTCGTGGAACGGGTCGCGGCAGCGATGACGGAGTTCCCCGAGGGCTTCACCGTGCACCCGAAGGTGCTGCCGCAGCTCGAGCGCCGGGCGGACATGATCAGAAAGGGCCCGATGGACTGGGCGACGGCCGAGGCACTGGCTATCGGCTCGCTGCTCATGGAGGGCCGGCCGGTCCGGATGAGCGGCCAGGACACCCGGCGGGGCACCTTCTCGCAGCGGTTCGCGGCCGTGGTGGACCGGCGGACCAACGAGTCGTGGGTGCCGCTGAAGCACCTGAGCCCGGAGCAGGGCAGCTTCGACATCTTCGACTCGCTGCTCAGCGAGTACGCCGTGATGGGCTTCGAGTACGGCTACTCGGTGGCGGCCCCCGAGGCGCTGGTGTGCTGGGAGGGCCAGTTCGGCGACTTCGCGAACGGCGCGCAGACGATCATCGA
>JACRAA010000067.1 GCA_016213595.1 Actinomycetota bacterium
GCTGACCGACCTGAGGACCTTGGTCGCCGGGTGGCTCGACGACGTCCGGGCGCTGCCGCACGACGCCGTCCCGGCACGGTTCGTCGAGCAGGCGCTCGCTGCTGCGCCGCGGCTCCTCGCGGACGAGCCGCGAGCGGTGGTCCACGGCGACCTGCACTTCGAGAACGTCCTGCGCGGTGAGCGGTGGCCGTGGCTCGTCATCGACCCCAAAGGCTTCGCCGGGGACCCCGCGTACGAGCTGGCCCCTATGCTCTGGAACAGGTGGGCGGAGCTGGGCGACGACCCCGGGACGGGGATCAGGGAGAGGTTCTTGGCCCTTGTGGACGCCTCCGGCCTGGACGAGCGGCGCTGCCGGGACTGGGTGGTCGTCCGGGCGGTCGTCAACGTCGCGTGGGAGCACGTGGCCATGGCGGGCCGTCCGCTGAGTGACGGCCAGCGCGAGTGGGTCACCCAGAGCATCACGACCGCGAAGGCGATGCAGGACATCTAGCGCATGCCGCGGGTGGACGACCGCCCCGTCGCACCCCCACCATGACGTCGCACCCCCAGCATGACGTCGCACCCCGCACAGGGGGTGCGAGGTCCCGGCAGGGGGTGCGAGGTCCCGGCAGGGGGTGCGAGGTCGAGGCAGGGGGTGCGAGGTCCAGGCGGGAGGCGGGAGCGCTCGGCGTCAGCGATACCCCGCTCGTACCGCGGGATCGGGCGTGAATAGCCTGGTGCCATGACCATGGAACCGTCGGATGTCGGGCCCAAGTACGGGGGCCATCTTCTCGTGACAGAGGCCGAACGGGCAGACGCTCTCGCCCTGCTCGACACCGCCCGGGCGCAGGGCTACCTCTCGCCGGACGAGCACGAGCACCGCACGCTCGCCGTCCGGTCCGCGAGCTTCCGTGACGACCTTCAGCCCGTCGTCCGAGACCTCGGGAACGTCGTCTTCACAGTTCCGGCGGCCTCGCCCGTGGTCCCGGCGACCCAGACCAAGGACTCCCTCGTCCGGGTCGGCTTCTTCAGCGGCTCGTCGCTCACCGGGCGCTGGGTCGTGCCGCCGCAGATCCGGCTCTTCGCCGTGTTCGGCGGCCTGGAGATCGACTTGACCGATGCCGTCTGGACCTCCAACGAGGTCGTCATCGACGCGTACGCGGTCTTCGGGGGCGTCGACATCAAGGTGCCTGACGGGGTCGACGTCGTCAACCAGGCGGTCGCCGTGTTCGGTGGTGCCGACGTGAAGCGGATCGCCCCGGTCCCGGGTGGGCGTCGCGTGGTGCTCAAGGGCCTGGCGGCCTTCGGGGGCATGAGCGTCAAGGGGCCCAAGTCGAGAGGCTGACGAGCTGCGCCGATGCGCGCTTCAGACCTTGCGGACCCGCACCCACTCGATGTTGTGCGCGAGTCCCTTCCGCAGCACCACCGTGGCGCGCCCCCTCGTGGGCCGGATGTTCTGCACCAGGTTCGGCCCGTTGATCGCGTCCCACACGGCACCCGCCGTCTCGACGGCCTCGTCCTCGCTGAGGTCGGCGAAGCGCGTGAAGTACGAGCTGGGGTCGCGGAACGCGGTCTGGCGGAGGTGGAGGAAGCGCTCCACGTACCAGCGGCGGATCGCACGTTCGGAGGCGTCCACGTAGACGCTGAAGTCGAAGAAGTCGCTGACCGTCAGCGCGCCGGACCCGGAGGTACGTGGCCTCGGCGGCTGCAGGACGTTGAGCCCCTCGACGATGAGGATGTCGGGCTGGTTCACGGTGATCGTCTCGCCGGGCACGATGTCGTACACGAGGTGTGAGTAGACGGGCGCCGACACGCCTTCCTCCCCGGACTTCACGTCACGGACGAACCGTACGAGCGCGTGCCGGTCGTACGACTCGGGGAAGCCCTTGCGGTCCGCCAGCCCACGCCGCTCGAGCTCGGCGTTGGGGAGGAGGAAGCCGTCGGTGGTGACGAGGTCGACCGTCGCCCCCTCGCGGCGCAGGAGCTCGCGGAGCAGGCGGGACGTGGTCGACTTGCCCACGGCCACCGATCCCGCGACGCCGATCACGAAAGTCGTCTTGCGCTCCGACAGGCGGAGGAAGCCGTTCTGCTGGCGGTACAGCATCGCTTTGTGCTCGATGTAGGTTTTCACGAGCTCGGTGAGCGGCAGGTACACCTGGCGTACCTGGTCGAGGTCGATCGGGTCGCCGGTGGAGCGGATGTTGGCGAGCGTCTGCTCCGACAGGTCCAGCTCGTGGTGCCGGGCCAGCTCCGCCCAGTGGGAGCGGCGCAGCGTCAGGTACGGCCCGTACGGGTCGTCCTCCGGCATGTCCATGTCCACCCTCCAGCCGAGAAGACTCTCAAGCCGAGGGGTCAGTGTCCATCCGACACGGGCGACGGGCGGACTCTCGCGTCACTTGGGGCCGAACAGCGTCGCGTACACGCCCGCAGCCCCTACGAGAGCCATGATGGCCGTCGTGAGCCAGCCCATGACGTTGGCGACGAGCCCGTTCCGGTGCTTGCCGAGGAGAGTCCGGCTGTTGGAGATGAGCATGACCACGACGAGGAACGGTGCTGCCGCGATCCCGTTGATGATGGCGCTCAGCACGAGGAGCCGGACGGGGTTGTTCGAGACGGACGCGATGGCGACGCCGCCGAGCGTCCCGGCGGCGATGAGGAAGTAGAACAGGGGGGCTCGGCGGAGCGACTTGTCGAAGCCCCAGGGCTTGCCGAGGAGCCCGGCGAGGGCGGTGGCGCCCGAGCTCGCGAGGACCGGGACGGCCAGAACCCCGGTGGCGATGAAGCCAAGCGCGAACACCGCGGTCGCGAGGGAGCCGGCGACGGGCTCGAGCGCCTTCGCCGCCTCCGCAGCCGTGTGGATCTCCGCGGGGCCGTTCCTGCCGATCGTGGAGGCGGTCGAGATGATGATGGCGACCATGCCGAGGGTGCTCATGAACATCCCCGTGAAGACATCCGTCCGTACCAGACGGAGCTGGCGGAGGTCACGACGCTGGATCGGTCGCCGCGCCCACGGGACGTACGCGTCGTGTCCGCCCGCGTTGCCGCGGAGCTCCTCGACCCGCTGGGCGCTCTCCCAGAAGAACATGTACGGGGAGATCGTCGTCCCGAGCACGGCGACGATGAGCGACAGGTTGGTCCAGCTCCAGCTCATCCGAAGCCCGAGCAGCCCGGCTCCGACCTCCGGCCACCGCACGTGCGCGACGACCAGCACACCGATGTAGGAGAGGAGCACGAGGCAGAGCCACTTGAACAGCTTCGCCAGCTTCTCGAAGGACCCCCAGACCACTCCGGCGGTCAGGACGACGCCGGCGATGGCGGTCCACAGGTGCGGAGGCCCGAGGTGGAGGAGCTGCATGCCCGCGCCGATAGCGGCGAGGTCGGCGGCGACGTTCAGCCCGTTGGCGAAGATCAGCGACACGACCAGGACGACGACGAACCATCGCGCTCCTCGCGGGAAGCGACGCCGTACCAGCGTTCCGAGGCTGTCCCCTGTCACAAGGGCGGTGCGGTCGCAGATCTCCTGGACCGCATACATGAGCCCGAGGCTGACCGGCGCAGTCCACAGCAGTCCCATGCCGAGGACGGCACCCGCCTGGGAGTACGTGGCCACACCGGAGGGGTCGTCGTCGGCGACTCCCGTCACCAGGCCGGGACCGAGGATGCGGAAGAAGCGCCGTACCGGTCCGCCTTTCGGGGGCTCCTCCGAGTCCGGCTGCTCGAGAACGGGCGCGACAGAGGGAGTCTCCTCGTCCGGGACGCCTCGCGCCTCCGACTCCTCGGCCTCCGACACCCGTCCTCCTCTCGCAATGCCCACCGGGCGTTGTGGGGGTACCCGTTCACCGAGGACGGCAAACCTCGGCCCGTCCCGCGCCCGTTAGAGTGACCGGCATGTGCGGCATCGTCGGGTATGTGGGACCTCGGTCGGCTCAGGACGTCATCATCGGTGGGCTGCGCCGGATGGAGTACCGGGGGTACGACTCCGCGGGCATCGCCGTCGTCACCGACTCGGGGCTCGCGGTCGCGAAGAAGGCGGGCAAGCTCGGGAACCTCACCGCAGAGCTGGCGGACAGCCCGCTCCCCGAGTCCAGCCACGGGATCGGTCACACCCGGTGGGCGACGCACGGTGGGCCGACGGACGGGAACGCGCACCCGCACGCCTCGTCCACGCGACGGGTCGCTGTTGTCCACAACGGCATCATCGAGAACTTCGCCTCGCTCCGTTCGGAGCTCGAGGCCGACGGTGTGGTCTTCGCGAGCGAGACCGACACGGAGGTCGCAGCACAGCTCCTCGGACGGGAGGTCGACCGCGGAGCCGTGTTGGTCGACGCGATGCGCACGGTGTGCGGCCGGCTCGAGGGGGCGTTCACGCTGGTGGCTGTGGACGCGCAGGCTCCCCAGCGGATCGTGGCTGCGCGACGCAACTCGCCGCTCGTCGTCGGTGTCGGCGAGGACGAGATGTTCGTCGCGTCCGATGTCGCCGCCTTCATCGAGTACACACGGGAGACCGTCGAGCTCGGACAGGACCAGGTGGTCGAGGTGACCCCCGACGGGTACGAGGTGACGACCTTCACGGGCGAGGCCGCGCCCTCCCACCCGTACCACATCGACTGGGACCTCTCCGCGGCGGAGAAGGGCGGCTACGACTGGTTCATGCGCAAGGAGATCTTCGAGCAGCC
>JACRAA010000078.1 GCA_016213595.1 Actinomycetota bacterium
GTGGCGGCCCCCGAGGCGATGGTGTGCTGGGAGGGCCAGTTCGTCGACTTCTCGAACGGCGCGCAGACGATCATCTACGAGTTCATCGCGTCCGGCCAGGCGAAGTGGACCCAGAAGTCCGGCGTTGTCCTGCTGCTCCCCCACGGCTATGAGGGCCAGGGACCCGACCACTCCAGCGCCCGCATCGAGCGGTGGCTGCAGCTGTGCTCGGAGGGAGCGCTGGCGGTCTGCCAGCCGTCGACGCCGGCGAGCTACTTCCACCTGCTGCGCACCCACGCGTACGTGAACTGGCACCGCCCGGTCGTCATCATCACGCCCAAGTCGATGCTGCGGAACAAGCTCGCCATGTCTATGCCCTCGGAGATCACCGGCGGCCGCTGGCAGCCGGCGATGGACGACCCCACGATCACGGACCCGTCCGCAGTCACCCGGCTGGTCCTGTGCTCCGGCAAGATCCGGTGGAGCCTCGTCGCGGCGCGGGAGAAGCTCGGCCTCCAGGGGCAGGTGGCGATCATCCCGCTCGAGAGGCTGTACCCCCTGCCCGTGAAGGAGCTCGCCGCAATACTCGACCGCTACCGGCACGTCAGCGACGTGCGATACGCGCAGGACGAGCCGTCGAACCAGGGAGCCTGGTGGTACATGGAGCGTAACCTCCCGGCGGCGATCAGGACCGTGCTCCCGGGCTACGACCTCGTCATGACCCCGGTCACGCGCGAGGAGGCGTCGGCACCGTCCGTCGGCTCGCACCAACACCACGAGGAGCAGGAGGCGGCGCTGCTCAAGGCGGCGCTCGGCGGCGAGGAGGCCTAGGTGTACGACACTGACCGGGGCATCGAGGAGCTGGACCGGCGTCGTGGCGACGAGACGGTGACGCTCTCCTGGCTCGCCGAGGAGCTGCGTACCTTCGTCGATCGCCACCCCGAGTTCGAGACGCCGGTGGACCGGCTCGCGACCTGGCTCGCACGTCCTGAGGACGACGACGAGTAGCGGCGGCTAGACCTCCGGCAGGTCGTCGGAGCCGTCTCCGCGCGCGGTCGTCAGCGCTTGGTTCGTGCTGGGCAGGACGCCGCAGACGGCGATGACTGCGCTCAGCACTGCGACGACGCTCCACAGCGCCACGTTGGACGCCAGAGAGCTCACCGCGACGGCGAGGTTCAGCAGGGCGCTGCCCACGAGCGCCCCCCGCAGGTAGAAGCGCTGGCGCCATGTCGTCCAGGCGACCCAGCCCAGCAGCGCGCCGTACAGGAGCAGCATGACGCCGACGCCGAGAGAGAACTGACCGTGGGGCTGGACCGCCGAGCCGACCGCCACGCCGACGACCACGAGCGCGAACAGGCCCGTGAGGATCGCCGCGACGGTCAACGGCAGCGGGCGACGTCTCCGCAGTCGCCGCTCCGGATGGCTCATGCGGTCTCCTCCTTGGAGTGTTCCTGCCCACCCAGAAAATGTCAGTCGCTGGGATGCTGTTGAACTCTTCCCAATGAACCCTAAACTATGGTGGTTTTGAGGCTCCGCGGGCAGCGTCCGGTCGGTAGCCTTCCCATGGAGCGATCGTCGACCACAAGGAGCTTCACCCGCATGGACTGGCGTGACAGGGCTGCCTGCCTCACGGAGGACCCCGAGCTGTTCTTCCCGATCGGCAACACCGGTCCCGCGCTGCTCCAGATCGAGGAGGCCAAGCGCGTCTGCGGGCGATGCGAGGTCAGGGACCGCTGCCTGCAGTGGGCTCTCGACGCCGGCCAGGACCACGGTGTCTGGGGCGGCATGAGCGAGGACGAGCGTCGCGCGCTGAAGCGCCGTGCCGCCCGGTCCCGCATGCGTACCGGCTAGGTCGCGCGCGCCCCGATCCGTTCCCCCCCCCATGCGGGCCGGTCCGGCCCACTGAGGACATCCACGCTGGTCCTCAGCCAACCGGTCCTATCGGCCCACCCGTCCTCTCGGTCCAACGTTCCCTCTCAGCCCACTGGCACCTCGACCACAGCCCGTGCACCCGGTCCATCCGGGTTCGGGCCGAGCTCGAACTGGCCGTGGAGGTCGGAGACGAGCGTCTCGACGATCGACAGGCCAAGGCTGGACGTACTGCCCTGCCGGAAGCCCTCCGGCAGACCGCGTCCGTTGTCGGCCACCTCGATCCGCAGCGTCGAGCCCTTCCGTACAGGCGTGACGACGACCTCGCCGGAGCCGGACTCGAAGCCGTGCTCGATGGCGTTCTGACAGAGCTCGGTGAGCACGAGCGAGAGGCTGGTGGCGGCGGCCGCCGCGACCTCCCCGAAGGTCCCGTTGCGGCGGGCCGTCACCTTGCCACGCGATGCGGCCACGTCGCCGACGTGCCGCAGGAGCCGGTCCATGACGTCGTCGAACTCCACCCGGCCGTCGAACGTCTGGGACAGGATCTCGTGGACGATCGCGATGGCCTGCACCCGCGACATCGCGTGGTGCAGCGCGGCGACCCCCTCCTCCGACTGGATCCGCCGGGCCTGGAGCCGCAGCAGTGCCGCGACTGTCTGGAGGTTGTTCTTCACCCGGTGGTGGATCTCGCGGATCGTCGCGTCCTTCGTGACCAGCTGGCGCTCACGGCGTCGGAGCTCCGTGGTGTCGCGACACACGAGCAGTGTCCCGATCGGCCCGTTCTCGTCAGTCAGCGGCACGATCTTGACGTTCACCGATGCCCGGTCGGTCTCCACCTCCACGATCGCCGGCACCTGCTGCTTGATGACCTGGCTGGCCGCTTCGTCGGTCGGTGCGGCGTCGACCATGAGGCTCGACGTGAGGGACGCGATGTCCTCTCCCAGCAGGTCGCCCTGCATACCGAGACGCCGGTACGCCGAGACCGCGTTCGGTGACGCGTACATGACGACGCCGGCGGTGTTCAGCCTGATGATGCCCTCCCCGATGCGTGGCATGCCGGAGGCCTGGGAGCGCGTCGAGGCCTTGCCCGCCATGTACGGGAAGTCGCCGCGCCACAGCATGTCGGTGAGGATGTCGGCGATCTCGCGGTAGTTGTCCTCGAGAGCCCCCGGCGCCCGTACCCCCATCTGGTTCGTGTGCCGCTCGATCACGGCGAGGCAGCGTCCGTTCCGGACCACGGGGATGGCCCAGACGTCCACGGGGATGCCCGCCTGGAGCTTGTTGTCGCTCGTCTCGCAGACGACCTCCGACAGGTACGCCTCGGTGACGAGGTGCTCGGGGTCGTAGCTGATCACCTCCCCGACGACGTCGTCCTCGAGAGCGGTGGGCCCTGTCGCGGGACGTATCTGCGCGGCCGCCCAGAACTCGTTGTCATCGGTGCCGGGCACCCAGCAGATGAGGTCGGAGAAGCTCAGGTCGGCCAGCAGGTGCCACTCGCCGACGATGTCGGTCAGGATGGCCACATCCTCCGGGCCGAGATCGGTGTGGGCGTCAACGACCAGGGCCAGCGAGAGCATGCGCCTCACTGTGCCGACTCGACGGTCTGTACCCACTCCGCGGTTCGTGGCTCCGGTGCGGCCCGTGGCACAATGACCTCTCGTGCCCACGCAGCTCTGCGGGGGGTGGAGACACTGAGGAGGACCAGCATGGGCAAGGGTGGACGTAAGCGTCGCGCTCGTCGCAAGAACGCCGCGAACCACGGCAAGCGGCCGAACGCCTGACGGCGACATGAAAGAAGCCCTCGTCCGTTGGACGGGGGCTTCATCGTCTTCTCAGCGGAGTGCTGGTCCGCCCGGCCTCAGGCCCGCTTCTCGATCCGCATCGTCGACACGCGCAGCGAGATGCGGCTCACCAACGACTCCGGGACCCCGGCACCTTCACTCGTACAGGCGCGCTTGACGAGGGTCTTCAGCGCGGTCCACACCTCGGCCTGGTCGAGACAGGGCTCGCAGATCGCGATGTGGGCTCGGATCGCCTCCTCCGTCGCAGAGTCGAGCTCGTTGTCCAGGAACTCCTGGACGTGCTCGAGGACCATCCGACATTCCTGGGTGTGCTCGTCATTCATTGCTTCTGCCGCCGTCCGATGAGACCCCGCTCCGTTGCGTAGTCGCGCAGCTTGTCACGCAGCTGTCCCCGGCCACGGTTCAGCCGGGACATGACGGTCCCGATCGGCGTGCCCATGATCTGCGCGATCTCCTTGTACGAGAAGCCCTCGACGTCCGCGAGGAGGACCGCCATGCGGAAGTCGTCCGACAGGTCGTTCAACGCCTCGGTGACGATGCTGTCGGGCATCGACTCGAGCGCCTCGACCTCGGCGGACCGGAGGCCTGTGCTGGTGTGGGACTCGGCGCGCGCGAGCTGCCAGTCCTCGATCTGCTCGCCGTCGCTGATCTGTGGTGCGCGCTGCGCCTTGCGATAGCTGTTGATGTA